>CAZZGS010000037.1:0-15094 GCA_964653845.1 uncultured Bryobacter sp. | reverse complement strand
GATTCTTGGTCTGGCTCTGGGCGGCAAGACCTTCAAACTGAAATTCGGCCACCGAGGCGGCAATCACCCGGTCCTGAACAAAATCACCAACAAAGTAGAAATTACTGCTCAAAATCACGGATTTTCCGTTGACCCCGACTCGCTCAACCAGAACGAAATCGACCTGACACACATCAACCTCAACGACAACACCCTCGAAGGCTTGCGCCACAGAAATTTGCCGCTCTTCTCCGTGCAGTACCACCCCGAGGCCGCCCCCGGCCCTCACGACTCGCAATATCTCTTTGACGACTTCGTCAAGCTGATGGACGAGTGGAAAGGGAGCAAATAATCCATGCCACGTAGAGACGACCTCAAAAAAATCATGATCGTGGGTTCTGGCCCGATTGTTATCGGCCAAGCTTGCGAATTCGACTACTCTGGCACTCAAGCCTGCAAGGCCCTGCGCGACGACGGCTATGAAGTGATCCTGATCAACTCCAATCCGGCGACGATCATGACCGACCCTGATCTGGCAGACCGTACCTATATTGAGCCATTGACGGTTGAATTTGCCACTGAAGTCATCAAGAAGGAAAGACCAGATGCGCTGCTCTCCACCGTAGGCGGCCAGACCGGTTTGAACCTCTCGATTGCCCTCGCCGAGGCGGGAGTGCTCGAACAGTATGGCGTCGAACTCATCGGCGCAAAAGTAGAGAGCATCAAGAAGGCTGAAGACCGCCTGCTCTTCAAGGATGCGATGAAGAAGATCGGCCTTGATCTGCCGGAATCGCAACTGATCACCAACATTGAGGACGGCCTCGCCTTTGCCCAACGCATGGGCTATCCGTTGATCCTTCGCCCCAGCTTCACCCTCGGCGGCACCGGCGGCGGCATTGCCTACAATACAGAAGAATTGATCGAGATTCTTGAACGTGGCCTCGACCTCTCGCCCGTGCATGAAGTACTCGCCGAAGAGAGCATGCTCGGCTGGAAAGAATACGAGATGGAGGTGATGCGCGATCTGGCCGACAACGCAATCATCGTCTGCTCGATCGAAAACTTCGACCCGATGGGCGTACATACCGGCGATTCCATCACCGTCGCTCCCGCCCAAACTCTCACCGATCGCGAATACCAGATGATGCGCGATGCTTCGCTCGCTTGCCTGCGCGAAATTGGTGTCGATACTGGTGGCTCGAATGTTCAATTCGCGATCAACCCGGCCAATGGCCGCATGATCATTATCGAAATGAATCCGCGCGTTAGCCGTAGCTCCGCGCTGGCTTCGAAAGCTACCGGCTTCCCAATCGCGAAGATTGCGGCCAAGCTGGCAGTGGGTTATCGCCTCGATGAGCTTAAGAACGACATCACTCGCGTCACCCCGGCCTGCTTCGAGCCCTCCATCGACTATGTGGTGGTCAAGATCCCGCGTTGGCAGTTCGAAAAATTCCCCGGGGCATCCACCACCCTCGGCACGCAAATGAAGAGTGTCGGCGAAGTCATGTCCATCGGACGCACCTTCAAACAGAGCCTGGGCAAGGCGATGCGTTCGCTGGAAACAGGCAAGAGTGAAAAGGCCGACGTCTACGAAGAGGGCCTGATTCGGCAGCGTTTGATTACGCCGAATCCAGACCGTTTGAATTACGTGCGATTTGCATTCGAATTGGGCTGGTCGATCGAACAAGTACAGGAATTGACTGCAATTGATCCGTGGTTCTTGCGGCAGGTCAAAGACGTGGTCGACGAAGAGCAAAGCCTCAAGGGCCGCAAGCTCGAAGACCTCGACGCAGCCACACTGCGCCAGGCCAAGCGTGATGGAATCTCCGACGTCTACCTCGCCAAAGCTACCGGTGCCACACCCGATGCCGTGCGAAAATACCGCAAAGATCTGGGCGTAGCCGCTGTCTTCAACCGGGTTGACACTTGCGCCGCTGAATTCGAAAGCTTCACACCCTACCTTTATTCCAGCTACGAAAGCGAGTGCGAGGCCCTGCCAACCACCCTTAAAAAAGTGATGATCCTGGGCTCAGGCCCCAACCGCATCGGCCAGGGCATCGAGTTCGATTACTGCTGCTGCCACGCTGCTTACGCACTCGGCGAATTTGACCACGAGAGCATTATGGTCAACTGCAACCCTGAAACGGTATCAACCGATTACGACACCTCAGATCGTCTCTACTTTGAGCCACTCACGCTCGAAGAAGTCCTCAACATCTTCGATACCGAAAAGCCCGACGGAGCCATTGTTCAGTTCGGCGGTCAAACCCCGCTGAACCTCGCCGTCAGCCTCAAGCAGCACGGCGTCCCGATCATCGGTACCCAACCGGAAAGCATCGACCTCGCTGAAGACCGCAAGCTCTTCTCCATATTGCTGGATGAGCTGAAGATCCCATCGCCAGAAAATGGCAATGCCACAAACGTCGAAGAAGCATGCGAGGTAGCAAGAAGAATCGGCTACCCGGTTCTGGTGCGCCCTAGCTTCGTGCTCGGCGGCCGCGCCATGGTGATCGCCTACGACGAAGACATGGTCCGGCGCTACATGCAGGAAGCCGTCCACTTCTCCCATGACCGTCCAGTCCTCGTCGATCGCTTCCTCGAAGACGCCGTCGAAGTCGACGTCGATTGCCTCAGCGACAGCGACGACGTGCTGATCGCAGGCATTATGGAACACATTGAAGAAGCCGGTATCCACTCTGGCGACTCCAGTTGCGTTCTGCCACCCTATTCGCTCACCGAAACCGATCTCAAGACGATCGAAGAGTACACCGTCAAGCTCGCCCGCGCCCTCAAAGTGGTCGGCCTGATGAACGTACAGTACGCGATCAAAGACGGAAAGGTCTTTGTCATCGAAGTAAACCCGCGCGCTTCTCGAACCGTACCCTACGTAAGCAAAGCAACCGGGATCCCTCTACCCAAGGTGGCAGTTGGCCTGATGCTCGGCCACAAGCTGAAAGATCTGGCGCATCTCACCGGTGGCCGCACCAGCGGAGTTCTCGGCGTCACCAAGTTCTTCGTCAAGAGCCCCGTGCTCCCCTTCCACAAGTTTCCTGGAGTCGACCCGGTACTTGGCCACGAGATGCGCTCAACGGGCGAAGTCATGGGTGTCGGCGAAACTTTCGGCGAAGCCTTCGGCAAAGCGCAGCTAAGCGCCGGAGTTCCCCTCCCCACCAGCGGCACCATCTTCATCAGCGTCAACGACAAACACAAGCCCGAGGCAGTCGCCATCGCGGTCAAACTTAAAGAATTTGGCTTCCAGTTTGTCGCCACCCGCGGTACAGCTAATGCCCTAAAAGCAGCAGGCGTGCCCTCCAAGATCGTCTACAAGGTAAATGAGGGTCGTCCAAATGCAGTCGACCTCATGAAAACCGGCGGTCTCCAACTTGCTATCTATACAACCATGGGCAGCGTGAGTTTCGGAGATGAGAAAGCCATTCGCCGCGCCGCGATCCAATATCGTGTTCCTTGCATCACAACCATGTCGGCAGCCAAGGCGGCGGCCGAAGCCATAGAAGCCAAACAAAATACCCCCAATCGGGTCTGGAGCCTCCAGGAGATCCACGCTAAATAGCGGCCTTAGGTTAAGTTTTTTTCAGATTGCGCGAATTCTTCATGGTCAGCCCCACTAGTACGATATGGAATCTAAGTAGATAAGCTACTTGGAACTGACACTGAAGGAGACTAGATAAACAATGAAAAAAATCATGACTATGACCTTGGGACTCGCGCTCGTATTCGGCTTGTCCGCTGTTGCGTCTGACGACAAAAAGAAGGACGACAAGAAAGAACACAAGGACGACCACAAGAAGAAGAAAGATCACTAAACTCTTTCCGCGCTCCAATTGCGAAGATCTCCAGGACCCCGGCGAAAACCGGGGTCCTTCTTTTGCGTTTGGACATATTTTAAAACTTAATCTCGCCTGTTTTCAAATACTTGGAGTTTTTACGAGATCAATCGTCTCTGGCCCGTGGTTATCGTGTCGGTGGCGGGAGAACTCGATTCTCACCGCTTTTCAGTAGTGAAGCTCGAGGTTCAAATGAGCGACAGCGGAATGTTTCCAATCAATGATCTCTATGTTTTCCCCTTCTTTCAGTCGCGGGATGACTATTTCAAGGCAACTGGCGAAGAGGCCCCCGTTTGGGATCCGAATCGTCCAGTCAAATCCTGGTTCGATCCGGCAGCCAGGAACACCAACAAACGTACCTTCCTGTACGATGTCGTACTGATGTACGACAAAAATGGCATGGTATTGCCCGACGAAAAGGGTGTGCCCCAACTAGAGCAATTGGCTCTTTTGCGGGAAGAAGCGGCACGGGTGAATATGCTCCCTCGCGAGAAGATGGTCGATTACGGCTCCGGTTCGAAGGTAGCACCGATCCCGGTTCCCATGCGTCCCCTAAAGGCAACTGAGGAACTGGTCTTTACTTTCGGAGGCGTCGTGGCTGTCCGCATCAAAGATGCGTACAAGTCTACGGTCAATGCCTTCACGGTAAATGACCGGCAGCTTCTCGAGAAGATTGCGCAGAAGTTAGGCGTGGTCTAATCGTCATTAGAAGAACAAAGCCCCCATGCTCGCGCATGGGGGTCTTTGTTTGGGTGCGGACCCTATATATTTGGGGAAATATATAGGGGGGGTTGGGAGCTTTTGGAATTCTTTACCGTTCCGCTCTCTCAACCTTTATTAGTCTAACACGGCAATTTCAAAATTTGCAACAAAGGCAGATCTTTTTTCTGGCATCGACCAATTCGTCCCCAGCCCTTTGCCAGTGAAGGTATTAGCCAGTGTATAACCAGCCATTGCATGCGAGGTTGGCGTAAGCGGCGGATAGTAGGTCGATTCGTGACGGCAGATCTGGTCTGAACTCACAATCGGACGCGTTTCAATCGAAGCCAATTCGCCGGCAGTCAGCTTGGCACGAACAGTGTGCATGTTGTTGTCAGCAAAGGTAAGACTGATCGGCCGAACTTCCACGGACACCACTTCGGCAAACAGATCGCCACCCATCCGCTTGGCGAACTTCACTAACGCTGCACGCTGGATAGCCGTAGCTTTCTGATCGACAATCAATACGCTCTTGGTCGGATTCACCGGGTTCGCAATATCACCCAACGTCGTCTTCGCACGAATCACGCCAACAACGCCGAGGCCTTTGAGCGAGACGCCGTCGATCGACCCTTCGTCAATCTTCCATCCCATCACAGCCAGATCGCCAACAAGGTTGATTTCAGAATTCGCATAGCAGGCGCCAGTATAGACGTCGGCATTGCGCGCTTCAACGTAAGAGCCAGAGATTTTCGCCGTCGGCAGCGTAGCAGCCGATGCGATGGAAAAGGTGAGAGCAAAGCCAAGAAGCGTTTTCATCGATTCATTCCTCAATCTAAGTCTACAACGGCTGATAACACTTGCGTGTCTCGTTGCAATCGTACTCATCGACAGCCTTAGAATCGGGCCCGAGGCATTTCTGCGTATTGTGACACCAGAAGAGGCGGTCATTGGAGTGCGGAACGGTCGGATCCCATTCCGCCTCGATAAACATTCCCTTCCAGCGAAGCTTGGCGCAACGGTCGTCATCGCGATCGAGACGAACGATTCCGGGTAGCTCCATCGGTTTGACTCCCTAAGCCTGAATCCCGGCAGCCTGAAGCAATGCACGCTTTACGGCAACACGGGCAAGCTGAATCTTGTAAGCGTTCTGGCTCAGCGGCTTGGCGCCCTGCACCGCAGCGTCGCCAACAGCCATGGCTAGATCAGCGGTAATGGTCTTGCCAATCAGAGCCTTCTCGGCCCCGGCAGCATGATAAGGCGTAGGCCCAACATGCCCCAGAACGATATTGGCGGCAGACACAGTGTTGCCCTTCATCGTCAAGTTCACACTGGCAGTAACGAGCGGCCAATCGAGCGCATCCTTCTGGCGAACCTCGTAAGTAGCGTTCTTGCCACCAGCCGGAATCATGATCTCCGTAAGGATTTCATTGGGCAGCAGTGCGATCTCGCGAGCTTCGCTCGACTGCGGCGCAACAAAGAATTTCGCGGCGTCGACTTCTCGACTACCAGAAGCACTCACAAGCTTTACCTTGGCACCCAAAGCAACCAGCGCAGGCCCAAGACTGGAAGCACTCACAAAGTGCGCAACTCCTTGCGAGAAGATCGCGTGATACTTGTTTTCGCCTTCGGCAACCAGGCTCTTGCCATCTTTCTGACCAAGCACGCCATGACCAAGCCGGAAGTACCAGCAGCGCGGACGCTGGCAAAGGTCGCCACCAACAGTTCCCATGTTGCGAATCTGCGGGCTAGCCACACCCATCGCAGCCTGACCGAGGCTCGGGAACATCTGACGAACCATGGCGTTGCTCGCCAGTTCATCAAACGTAACGGTCGCACCAATACGAAGGCCGCCCCCAGACTTTGAGATGCCGCCCAACTCCTTGATGTTCTTGATATTCACCAGGCGGGCCGGGCTCATTACGTAATCCTTCATCAGGCTGAGAATATCCGTGCCACCGGCAAGGACAACAGCCTCAGACCAGGAAGACCCCAGCGCTGCCGTTGCTTCCTTCAAAGTGGTAGCGTTGACGTAAGAAAACTGATTCATTAGGCGCGACTCCTTTCCATGTTCTTTCCGTAGAGCGCAGTAAGAACGTGATCCGGGCTAAGCGGAACACGCGAAACTCGAACACCAATCGCATTGGCAACGGCATTGGAAATCGCAGCGATTGTCGAGATCGCCGAAGGTTCTCCAAGGCCAATCACGCCACGCTTGTCGTTATCCGGATGCACATCCATGTGAACCACAATCTCGCCGATATCCTTGATACCAGCCAGCTTGTAGAACTCCATGTCCGCGTTCAGGACACGGCCAAGAGTCGCATCCATAACACGCTCTTCCATCAGCGCTCCGCAGATGTTCATGATAATGCCGCCGTAGACCTGGCTTTCAGCCGTCTTCGGGTTGACAACCAACCCGCAATCGGCCACTGCGACCATCTTGTTCATCTTCACAATGCCTGTCTCGGTATCGACACTGACATCGGCAATCTGCACGCCACCGGCACCCTGGGTGTTCAAGCCCATTGGATTCTTCGGGTCATTCTTGCCGGTTGCTGAGATCGAGCTGACGCCCAACTTCTGACAGGCAGCCTTCCAGGTCATGGACTTGCTCGGGTCGCCCTTTACTTGGATCTTGCCGCCAACCGCTTCGAGATTCGCCGGATCGGCATTAAGCGCAGGCGCCACCTTGGCAAACAACTCTTCAAGAGCGTTTACCGAAGCCTTGCGAGTAGAGGACGAAACACCGCCAACCGTGGTCGAACCGCCCGAGGGGCCGCTCACCGGGTAAGAATTATCGCCGATATTCACCTTGATATCGGCTACAGTCAGGCCGAGCGATTCAGCCGCCACCATTGCCACTACCGTACGTGTACCGACGCCCAAGTCCTGAGTTCCCTGCTCCAGTTCCACACTGCCATCGGGATTGATCTTGATACGGCATTCGCTTGGATGACCAGCGCCACCCCAGGTCGACATGGCGATCCCAAGCCCACGCTTAATGTGGCCCTTGCCACTGTCGCCACGCTGATGCCAGAGCTTCTTCCAGTCAGCCATGTCCTGAGCCTTGCGGATCTGGCGCTCATAGAGTGGAGCCCGCGCCGTAAAGCTAATATTCTTGATCAGAACTTCAGCCGGATCCATCTGGATCTTGGCGGCAAAGTCTTCAATCGCCGAGAAGGTCAGAAAACAAGCCTGTTGGTGATTAGGAGCACGCCAGGCGCGCGCACCACCGGCGTTAATGGAAATCGCAGCATGATTCAGCCGGCGATTCGGAATTCCCGTGAAAATGTAAGGAATCGGAGGCATGCCGCCACCGGTGAAGCCACCCGTAGCCCAGCTTTCGCTCTGCCACGCAGTGATCGTGCCATCCTTCTTGCCAGCCACCTTGATGTTGGCGTAAGCCGAAGGACGAACCCCGGCAATGGTCAATTCAGTAGCGCGATCCAAAAACAGCTTGACGGCCTTGCCACCAGAGTCCTTGGACAAATTGGCGCATTCCGCACCCCAGATGTCAGAAGGGAACTTCGAGCCGAAACCTCCGCCCATGTAATCCATGGACACGTGAATCTGTGAGGCAGGAATCTTCAGTTGCTGTGCAAGATCGCCAGCCACGGTCGAGACGGCCTGCGACGAGGGCCAATACTCCATCTTGTCGCCCTTCCACTCAATCACCTGGCCGTGCGGCTCAAGGCAAGAATGGGTAAGGACAGGGATCGCGTAATATCCTTCAGCCACCGCGTCGGCGGCTTTGATAGCCTCATCTACGTCGCCAGTGGTCTGCTCGCCTGCGGGCTTGGCACGTGTGCCAGCCTTGGCTTTTTTCTCTTCAGTCGCAAAGTGCGGCAGAACGTTGTACTCAACCTTGATCGCGCGCGCAGCGTCGCGGGCGCGAGGTTCGGTATCAGCCGCCACCCAGGCCAGCTCAGCACCAGCCCATTGAATCTCGGTTCCAGCCTGAGCCGTAACGCGGATCGCCGTTACCCCGGGCATCTTCTTGGCGTCACTCGCGTCGATACTCTTGATCGTGCAATGCGCATGGGGCGAGGTGAGAATGATCCCGTAAACCATGCCTGGGCGATTAACGTCGCTCGGGTACTTGGCGCGGCCGCTGGACTTGGCAAAACCGTCGAGGCGGCTATGCGGCTTGCCAATTACCTTGCGCTGATCCATCGGGGGCCATGAATAATTAGGCATTGTTGGCTCCTTTGACTGACTTGCCGCTACGAAGCGCCTGCGCGGCTTCGAGCACAGCCTTGCGAATTCCTACATAGGTACCGCAACGGCAAAGATTGCCGCCGAGACCTTCCTTCACCTGTTCATAGGTCGGGTTAGGATTCTTATCGAGAAAGCCCTTCGACGCCATCACAAAGCCCGGCGTGCAATAACCGCACTGCTGGGCATCGTTGTTCACAAAGGCGGGAATGATCGGATGCACCTTGCCATTGGCTGTAAGACTCTCGATGGTCTGGATCTGTTTGCCTTGGGCATCGATAGCAAGAATCGTGCAGCCGTACTGAACCTTGTTGTCGACGATCATCGTGCAGGCGCCACAGGTACCGCGATCACAGACGCGTTTGGCACCGGTATGGTCCAGTTTGTCACGGAGCGTATCGAGAAGGGTTTCCCGTGGCTCCACGTTCAGCTTCATCGGCTTGCCGTTCACATTAAGCGTGATCGGTACAGCAGCTGGCCCCATGGCCGAAACATTCGATTGAGCTTGTGATTCTTCGGTATTGGCGAGGATGCCAACAGCGCCGGCACCAGTGCCGACACCCTGCATAAAGCCTCGTCTTGAAAATGGTGTTTTAGTCTTGGAATCTTTAGAATTCAAGGCGCCCTTTTCCTTTCCGGGGGACAGTGAGTCATCGTGAATATATCATGTTGCGTCCACCGCTTCAGCAGAGCTTACTCCGATTCTGCAAAACTGGTTCAAGCAACAATGAAAACCGCAGACTACGGAATCGATAAACCCGAACGAGTCAGAGCACTTGCCATGGTGGGCCTCGTTCTAATTGGCACCGGACTCGCTCAATTTATTGCTCTACAGGGAAGTGTAGAAATTTGGCCCGAACTGATTCTCTCCATTTGCCTATGGATCGGAGTCCTTCTACTCGTTGTGGGTAGCGTGATGTTGTGGTCCAGCAAGTCGGGTAAATTCGGGCTGGCCTGGAAGATGCTCGAGGACATGAAGTGGCGCGGCAGTGAAAAGGTTCTCGACGTGGGTTGCGGCCGCGGGTTGCTCACCATCATGGCCGCAAGAAAAGCACCTTTCGGTGAAATCCTCGGTATCGATATCTGGAGCCAGGAACAGCTAAGCGAAAACACAAAAGAGGCCGCAACTGAAAATGCAGAAACCGAACGAGTCCTCGACCGCGTCCGCTTTGAAGACGGTGACGTAACCGATCTGCGGTACGGCCCAAGTTGCTTCGATAAAGTCGTATCCGGCTTCTGTCTTCATGCAATTGGTTCCCGAAAAGAACGCAACAAGGCCGTTGTAAACTTAATCAAGCTGTTAAGGCCAGGCGGCGAAATCGCTATCCTCGACATCCTTCACACACGCGAGTACAAAATCGTTTTTGAACAGCAAGGGCTTAGAAACATTCGAAGATCCCCAATGAAATTTCTATATTTCCTGCCCACGCGCTACGTAATCGGAGAAAAGCATTGACAGATTCAGCGGAATGGAAAAGACTCGAACAAGCCAAAGAACGCAAGCAGCATTGGCGCAAGTGGGGGCCTTACCTCAGCGAACGGCAATGGGGAACTGTGCGCGAAGATTATTCAGAGCACGGCGCTGCCTGGGATTACTTCCCCTTCGAAAAGGCACATCTCAGGGCCTACCGTTGGGGCGAAGACGGATTAATGGGCATTTGCGACAACCACTGTCGCCTCTGTTTTTCAGTTGCCCTATGGAACGGCAAAGACCCCATTCTCAAAGAACGCCTCTACGGCCTGGCTGGCCCGCTTGGCAGCCATGGCGAAGACGTCAAAGAACTTTACTACTATCTGGATGCGACCCCAACTGCGTCTTATCTAAAAGGTCTCTATAAGTATCCCCAGCAAGAGTTCCCTTACGGCCTCTTGCGCGAAAAGGGCAAGAGGCCCAAACACCTGCCCGAGTTCGAATTACACGATACAGGGATCTTCAACGAGAACCGCTACTTCGATGTCTTTGTCGAGTACGCCAAGGCGGGCCCCAGTGACATCCTGATCCGTGTAACGATTGAAAACCGTGGGCCTGAAGCCGCCCCAGTGCATCTGCTCGGACAACTATTCTTCCGCAACTTGTGGTCCTTCGGCAGAGCCCCCAAGCCCTCAATGCGAGCCGATGGCAATTCTAAAGTGCTGGTCCATCATCCCTCCCTGGGCAACTATGAATTCCTGGCCGAAAATCCGTCTGAACTCTTGTTCACCGAGAACGAAACCAACTACAACGAGCTCTATGGCTTTCAACCAGGCACCAATCACTTCAAAGACGGCTTCGGAGATTACCTGATCGAAGGCAACAGAAATGCGACCAATTCGGCGGGCCAGGGCACCAAGGCCGCCGCAGTCTTCCAGGCAATGGTCCCCGCAGGAGGCAAGCTGGTTGCACATATGAGGCTGCGTGAGCAGGATATGGAACGCATGGAGGCCCCGGGCTTTGAACAGGTCTTCTCTTCGAGAATTGAAGAAGCCAACGAGTTCTATAGTTGTGTCCTCGCCCGTGGTGGAACAAAAAATTCCGAAGACGCACAGCGAATTCAGAGACAAGCGGCAGCAGGCCTGATCTGGTCAAAACAATATTTCAACTTCTGCGTCGAGGATTGGTTAAAGGGAGACCCAGGCCAGCCGGCACCGCCCGAATCACGCAAACACGGTCGCAACTCCGAGTGGAGACACTTGTTCAACGAGGACATCGTTTCGATGCCCGACAAGTGGGAATACCCGTGGTACGCCGCCTGGGATCTGGCATTCCACATGATCCCGTTTGCCCTGATAGACCCCGACTTCGCCAAGGCACAGTTGAGTCTTTTTCTTCGCGAATGGTATATGCATCCCAACGGGCAGATTCCCGCGTACGAATGGGCTCTGTCTGATGTCAATCCTCCCGTCCATGCCTGGGCCTGCTGGCGCGTCTATAAGATTGACGCCAAGTTGACTGGTAAACCCGATACGGCTTTCCTTGAAAGCGTTTTCCATAAGCTCCTGATGAACTTCACCTGGTGGGTCAATCGCAAGGACGCCTCCGGCAATAACATCTTCGAAGGCGGCTTCCTCGGCCTCGACAACATCGGAGTCTTCGATCGCTCGCGTCCGCTACCCACTGGCGGCCAGATTGAGCAAAGTGACGGCACCTCCTGGATGGCAATGTATTGCCTGAACCTTCTTAAGATCGCTATTGAGTTGGCCAAAACAAATCCCGTCTACGAGGACATCGCAAGCAAATTCTTCGAACACTTCCTCTACATCGCAGCGGCCATGAACGGCAGCGGCACAAAGGGCCTTTGGGACGAAGAAGACGAGTTCTATTACGACCGTCTGAAACTCCCAAGCGGCGAGCAATTCCCCATGCGTGTTCGCTCGCTAGTCGGCCTGATCCCGCTCTTTGCCGTCGACACTCTCGACGCAGAAACCATCGATGCACTGCCTGGATTCCGTCGGCGCATGGAGTGGTTTATAGAGAACCGCCCGGATCTCGCAGCAAACCTCGCCTCAATGACCCGCGAAGGCGTTGCCGACCGCCGGCTCTTGTCCCTGGTAGGCAGGGATAGACTGCGTGCCGTATTGAAGCGCCTCCTCGACCCGAACGAGTTTCTCTCCGACTACGGCATACGTGGGCTTTCCAAGTTCCACCAGCAGCATCCATACGTGCTTCATGCCAATGGCACCGAGCACCGCGTCGATTATGAGCCCGGCGAATCCCAGTCTGGCCTCTTTGGTGGCAATTCCAACTGGCGCGGCCCCATTTGGTTCCCTGTCAATTACCTGTTAATTGAGAGCCTCCAAAAATTCCATCACTACCATGGGGATGCGATCGAGGTGGAGTGCCCAACCGGTTCCGGCAATATGATGACGCTCGACAAAGTCTGCGAAGAGCTGTCGCGACGCTTGAGTTCGATCTTCCTGCCGTGCGCTAACGGCTCTAGACCAGGCATGGCTCATCATCCAAAATTTAGTGACGATCCACATTTCAAGAACAACATCCTGTTCTATGAGTACTTCAACGGCGATTCAGGTCTTGGCCTCGGGGCCTCACACCAAACAGGTTGGACGGCTCTAGTCGCCAAGCTCATGCAGACAATCGACTGCTAAATTGCGAACCGCAAGCTGGATCGTCCGAAAACACGTTTCCAGTTGCTTTGCACTCTGGCAGTAAGGATCTTCGATCTCTTTCTTCGCCCCGGGAATCAGCGAAGAAAGATAGGCAGTCTTGAAACGCACCTCCGGACTGTCGCTTAACAGAAGATCTTCATTGAGTTGATCCATAATCAGGATCTGGTCGTAATGACTAAGAAGCTCGCGTGAAGTACGAGTGGCACGGTGCGCCTCAAGCGAAAACCCAAGTTGCTTGGCCATCGCACGAGCATGTAGTTCGGCTCGCTCATCAGACTGGGCACGAACACCCGCCGAAGCAAAACGAGTATTCCTCAACTGTGGATGTTGCGAAACCTCATGGCGAAAACAGGCTTCGGCAAAGGCACTACGCATGATGTTTCCGTAGCAAACAAACAGGATGGATTTGGGCACTAGGATCGCAGCCGCGCCAGGATTTCAGGAGCCGTTGCCCGCAGCCAGGTCTCGTTAACAGCAACGATGAACTGGTCGTCTTTCGGTGCACTTAAGACAATCCCCGCGGCCTGAGCCTTCCTTTGAAACGAAATCGAATCTCTTACTTTCAGCAAAAAGAGATTCGTTCCATTCGGAATCCGCTGCACTTGAAAGCGGCTATCAGCCTTCAGCCCCTCAATTACAGCCTCACCCGTTTGCACGGCTTTTGAGTAGCGCGCTGAGAAGCCCTGCACTCCATTCATCGCGATTCCAGCAAAGGGCCAAGCCTCATGCTGGCCTCCACCGAACATCCGGCGCGCATGAAAGAGATCCGTCAGCAACTTCTTCGGTCCCGCAAGAATAGCTCCGCTGGCAGCTCCAAAATACTTGTACATCGAGACATAAACCGTATCAAAGAGACTGGCGTAATCATGAACCGGCAACCCGCTATAAGCGGCAGCCATATACAGACGGGCACCATCGAGATGCAATCCAATACCCTCGCTACGAGCGAAGCCCGAAATCTTCTTCATCTGCTCGATGTCAAACGCTTCACCCGTTTTGCGACGCACGGGCGACTCGATCATGATCGCCCCAATTGGAGTTTTCACCCTCCCAGTGGCCGAGCGATTCGCCATGTCTTTGACTTCATCAAGCGTGAAGGTTGCCCGGCCCGGAGCAAGTGGAATCAAATTGAGGTCACTCAGCGTCTGGCAGCAATCGCCACAATCGTTATAGAGATGAGACTCAGCCTGCACCAATACCCGCTTGCGATCCCCAGCCAGCATTCTCACAGCCATGTGATTGGCGAGCGTCCCTGTCGGGAACCAAACCGCCATCTCCTTACCAAGTTCAGCCGCCATATAGGCTTCCAGCTTCTCCACAACACCACCAAGCCCATAGTTGTCAGCGGCAATCCCGCCAGACAACTTCTGTAACAACTCGGCATAGGCGACAGGCGATAGTGGGACGCCGTCCCCACTCGCAACAACAGGCAAAATCGGCGCAGTTGCCGGGGCGGCAAGTGCCACTGCAGGTGTTGCCAGAAATCCTCTACGTTTCATGATCCTAGGATGACTTAGAAACCAGGTGGACGCTTGAGATGCCATTCTGTCGCATCCTGATAGGCCTTGGCCACCCGGGAAAGCTTGCCCTCTTCAAAAAGATGTCCAGTAAAGAGCAGCCCCAAAGCTTCGTTCTTCGGAAAGCCGCAAGGCACCACAATTTGCGGCTGCCCAGTAAGGTTAGTAATCGTAAGTGACTGAGAACCGGTAGGCGAAACCAGTACATCAAAACCGGCCAGATACTTGTGAAACTCGCGCATCAGCAGCGTCCGTGCCCGTGCGGCCCGAATGTACTCAACAGCCGGAGTAAGTCGGCTCGAACGGAAAGAATTGGGCCAATCATTAGCCTTCTGGCTCGTCAGCTTCTCAACCTCACCATTGCGAGTCACATCGTCAAACGCAGCACCAGCTTCAGCATTCAACATAAGCAGCAGATCCCCGGCTGGGAACTCAGGCAACTTTGTATCCACCAATTGCATCCCTGTCTTGGCCAGCGCAGCCAATGCATCGTCGTAGTGCTTCTTGCGCCCTTCATCATTGATGCGCGCAAAGTTGTCGCGCAAGACACCGATCTTCAACTTGTTTACAGGGGCAGCAGCGTCCCAATGCACCGGAGCCGGATAGCGTGCCGACATATCCTTCCCATCCGGGCCATCAATCACCCGCAGCACAAGCATGCAATCTTCCACCGTGCGGCAGATCGGCCCAACCTTGTCCATCGTCCACGAGAGTGCCATCGCCCCAGTCCGT
>CAZZGS010000036.1:0-15224 GCA_964653845.1 uncultured Bryobacter sp. | reverse complement strand
ATCTGGTCACGATCAAGTCGCCAATCGTAGGAACTTTCTATGATTCCTCCTCTCCTGAAACCAGCCCCTTTGTGAAACCGGGCGATTCAGTAACTCCGAAAACAACGGTCTGCATCATCGAGTCCATGAAGCTCATGAACGAGATTGAAGCCGAAATTTCTGGCACGGTCGTAGCCCGGCTGGTAGAAAACGGCAAGCCGGTAGAATACGGCGAAGCTCTCTTTACGATTCGGCCCAACTAACACGTCATGTTCCAAAAGATTCTGATTGCCAATCGTGGCGAGATTGCACTGCGCGTCATATGTGCAGCCAAAGATCTCGGCATCAAGACCGTCGCCGTATACTCCGAGGCCGATCGTCACAGCCTGCACGTCCGCTTCGCCGACGAGGCCGTCTGCATCGGCCCGGCCAAAAGCGCCCGCAGTTATCTGGACATCCCAAGCGTAATCAGCGCTGCCGAGATCACCAACGCAGAAGCGATCCATCCCGGGTATGGCTTCTTAAGCGAGAACGATCGTTTTGCTGAAGTTTGTAAGCTGAGCGGCATCAAGTTCATTGGGCCTCCAGCCGACGTCACGCGAATGATGGGCTTGAAACAGAAGGCTCGCCAGGTGATGCAAGAAGCCGGCGTCCCGATTCTGCCCGGCTCTCCGGAAGCACTTACCAGCGCCGAAGAAGCTCTCGAATTCGCTGAAAAAATCGGCTATCCCGTAATTCTCAAAGCCGCCGCCGGTGGTGGTGGCCGCGGCATGAGAGTCGTAAACTCTGCCGACGAATTACCCGGTCTTCTGGCGCAGGCGCAGAACGAAGCTGGCGCAGCCTTCAGCGTTCCCGATATCTACCTTGAGAAGTACATCGGTGCCCCGCGGCATATTGAATTCCAGGTCCTCGCCGACGAACACGGTAACGTCGAAGTCCTCGGCGAGCGCGAATGTTCGATCCAGCGCCGCCACCAGAAGCTAATCGAAGAAGCGCCATCCCCGGTGATGACTCCTGAGCTTCGCAATGAAACCATCGCTGCGATCAAAAAAGCGCTCAAGGCAATTGGTTACCAAAACGCCGGCACGGTCGAATTCCTAATGGATGAGCAGGGCAAACTTTACTTCATCGAAGTGAATGCGCGCATACAGGTAGAACACCCCGTAACAGAAATGGTCACAGGAATTGACTTGGTGAAAGCTCAGATCCGCATCGCAGCCGGAGAAAAGCTTGACGACATTATTGGCGGCCCCATCACCCTCACCGGGCACTCCATGGAATGCCGCATCAATGCCGAGCATCCCGACACCTTTGCTCCCTGCCCCGGAAAAATCACTGGCCTAAACTTGCCTGGTGGCATTGGAGTACGAGTCGACACGGCCGTCTATACAGACGGCGTAATTCCGCCCTATTACGATTCACTTGTCGCCAAGCTGATCGTCCACGGCCGCGACAGAGCCGAAGCAATTGCCCGCATGAAGCGCGCTCTTGATATGTTCGTTGTTGAAGGTATCTATACTTCCATCCCCCTGCAAAAGAAGATCATGAACGATCCGGACTTTGCGGCTGGAAACATGGACACCACATTTATTGCCCGCAAACTCGCTTCCTTCCAGAAGCCTTAGGAGATCTGAATGTCGATCAGCTTTGACCCACGCAACTTGCTTGCGTCGATGGTAGGAGAAGACAACGGCCTGACTCAGGCCGAACTCGACGGGGGCAAAGCCGCAGCGATTGCCGCCCTCAAGGGCTTCAGAGCGTCTTTTGAAGAGGGCAAATACGGCTTCCCCGATCTGCCCCTCAACAAAACCCTGATTCAGGAAATCGAAGCTGTCGCAAAGAAGCTCGACGGCTCCTACGATACCGTTTGCGTGATCGGAATCGGCGGAAGCGCCCTCGGTTGCTGGGCGCTCGATTGTGCCATCCGCGGGCCACATCCAGTCCAGGGTGCACATTCCTCAAAGAAGCCTCGCCTCGTCATTCTCGACAACGTAGACCCCGACTTCATCAATCATGCTCTCGACAGCATGTCCCCCAAAAAGACACTCGTAGTCGTCATCGCCAAGTCCGGTTCCACCGCTGAAACCATGGGTGGCTTCCTGATCGTGCGTGAATGGCTCATGGACGCCATCGGCAAGAAGGCAGCCAGCCGAATCATCGCGGTCACAAGTGAAGACCGCGGCGACTTGAAGATATTGGCCACCCGCGAAGGCTACACAACCTTCCACATCCCTGAAAACGTCGGAGGGCGCTTCAGCGTCCTCTCCGCCGTTGGCCTCGTACCTGCCGCCCTCATTGGCGTGAACATCAAGAAGCTCTGCCGCGGCGCCGCCGCGATGACCGAAGCCGCCTGGACCGAAGACCTCGAAGCCAACATCGCGCTCAGCTCCGCTCTCCACCACTGGCTCATCTGGACCCTCAAGAAGAAGAGCATCCAGGTCGCCTTCCCCTACAGCAATTTCCTTTGGGGCACAGCCTTCTGGTTCCGCCAGCTATGGGCTGAATCCTTGGGCAAAGCTAAAGACAGAACAGGTGCGATCGTCAACGTCGGCCAGACACCCATCGCCGCGCTGGGCACCACAGACCAGCATTCCCAGGTCCAGCTCTACATGGAAGGCCCCAACGACAAAGTCTACAGCTTCTGGGTAGTGGAGAAGAACAAGAAGCAGGTGAAGATCCCAAAAGCCAAACTCGGCCTCGACGGCTTCGATTACCTTGGCGGCCAAAGCATGGGCAAGCTGCTTGATGCAGAGCGCCGCGCCACAGAAGCCGCCCTCGCCACCAGTGGCCGCCCCAACTGCACCTTCACACTTGGGCGCGTCGACGAAGAACACCTCGGTGCCTTTTTCCAGATGATGGAATTCGAAACCGCTTTCATGGGCGAGTTGCTCAATATCGACGCCTTCGACCAGGAAGGCGTTGAGCTTGGCAAAAAATTCACTTACGCTTTGATGGGCCGTGCAGGATGGGACGAGTTTAAGGAGCGCTTTGCTGATTACGAGAAGAAGCGCGGTTAGTCTCTTCGCCCGCAGGCGAGAAGATCTGATCGAGAGCATCGAAACACGCTTGCTTTGGGAAGGCAAGAAGAGCCGTGCCTGCTGGTTTCACCCCAAGGTCGCACTCACCAAAAACTCCTTGCTGATGACAGTCCAACTGCTTACAGACTCTGACGTAATGCATCAACCTCATTACTCGGAGAGTTTTGATAGCGGCAAGACCTGGACCGAACGCAAACCCATTCCAGCCCTGGAACGCACCGTCCTTGGCGGAGGCTTCGAAGACGTCGTTAGCGACGTAGTTCCAGAGTTTCATCCTAAAACCGGTGTTGTTCTCTGCCTCGGCCAGGACGTCCACTACAAGGACGAAAAACTGATCAGGCCCGGCGAAGACCGCTGGATCCGCTACTTCGTCCGCAAGGCCGACGGTTCCTGGACCAAGCCAAAGAAACTCGACTTCCCTCACCCTGAAGCCACAATGCTGATGAGTACCGGATGTAGCCAGCGCTGGACGCTTCCAAACGGCGACGTGCTGGTGCCGGTCACGATGTTGGCCAACCGTCCAGATCATTCTGTCTCTACTCTTCTCTGTTCTTTCGATGGCATCGATCTCAAAGCAAAACGGCTTGGCAATATCCTGAAGCTTCCAGTAAAGCGCGGCCTCATGGAACCCTCCATCACAAAACACGATGGCAAGTTCTGGCTAACCATCCGCTCTGAAGACGAGCGTGGCCACTTCGCCGTCTCACCCGACGGCCTGAGTTGGGAGCGTCTCGAAACTCACACCTTTGACGACGGCTCCCCGCTGATCACCTCAACCACCCAGCAACACTGGATCAATCACAGCGAGAAGCTTTACCTCACCTACACACGGAAAGACGCGAGCAACGAGAAGATATTCCGCTGGCGCACCCCCACGTTCATGGCAGAATTCGACACCCGTCGCAAAGTGCTCGTCAAAGCTACGGAAAGAATCATCGTTCCAAGAGACGGCGATGCTATGCACGGCAACTTCCACGTCACTCACATCAGCCCTCGAGAAACACTGGTCAGCCTCGCCGACATTCTGGTCGACAAGCCCTTCCGTGGCGACACGCTGATCACAAGCATCCGATGGCGGCGGGACAATGCTGCGCGAACGAATCGTTGAACTGGCACTAGATACGATTCTCATCGTGGCGCTGAGCACAGAACTCCTCAGCGCTTTCCATTCCATCAACCGCCTGAGCATCTCCTTCGTCTGGCTGCTAATCGCAAGCTAGGCCCGGAAAGCCTCTTCCTCTCAACCTGTGAAGACCTCTACTACTACGACATAAAGACCTACAACGTGCGCGAAAAGTTCGATCAGATCTTGAAAAACTTGAGAGCCTCACCATGGCAGGATATTGCCGTAGACATCAATCACTTCCAACTGGAATATCCCATCCAGGCACTAATCCTGAAGGATCGTCCTGAAACCAGATTCGTCCACTTCAAGACCGGCAACCCATCACGCAAATACGAAAGCCGCGTGAGCAACATCAAGTCCATCGACATTGATAATCCTGCTCACAGCAATAAAAACGACGGCCATATTGAGGCCGTCGGTAATAGTGAAAGCAGTACCTGCTTGGATTTTAATTGGGCTCTCTACCTGTTAAGTCGTAGAGAGCCCGAAAAGCCCTTTAGGATTTTTTACGAGGCGTGAACTTCAGCGAAGCCGAGTTCATGCAGTATCGCAAACCAGTCGGCTTCGGGCCGTCTTCAAAAACGTGTCCCAGATGTCCATCACAGCGTGCGCACTGATTCTCGACACGAACCATACCAAGAGTGCTGTCCGTGATGCTCTTCACATTCTCTTTGGCAATCGGTGCCCAAAAGCTCGGCCAGCCGGTGCCCGAATCAAACTTCGTCTTCGAATCAAACAGCGCCGTGCCGCAACAGATACAGTGATAAACACCGTCTGCATAATTCTTGTTCAACTTGCCAGAGAAGGCCCGTTCGGTGCCTTGCTTGCGAGCGACGTAGAACTCTTCGGAAGAGAGCATTTTCTTCCACTCGTCATCGGACTTAACCAGCTTGTCTACTTCAACCACGCCAGTCTGCTTGCCAACATCGTCAAACTCGACGATCTTGATCTTCTTGGGCGCAGCATTTAACCCAAACGCGGAGAGTGTCAGCATAAAAATCCTTCGATCGGTGAGTTTCATCTACTTCCTCTTCCTGACGCAGCCCGGAAACTGCTTCTTCAGTTTTTCGACCTTGGGGTCGCTCACGGCAACCACGTAGCCGGTCTTGTTGTTTACCGAATAATTCTGGTGATAGCCTTCGGCGGTATAAAACTTGTCCACCGGAACGACTTGTGTCACGATCGGATTCTTTAATACATGAGCGGCATCCAGTTGCGCGATGTAAGCCTGCGCAATCTTCTTCTGCTCCTCATCGGCGTAGAAAATCGCGCTGCGGTATTGTGGCCCGATATCGTTGCCCTGGCGGTTCAATGTGGTGGGGTCGTGAGCAACGGCGAAGAAAATCTTCAGCAGTTGGCCATAGGTCACCTTCGAAGGGTCGTAGGTGAGGAGGATCGCCTCGGCATGCGCGGTGCGCCCACTGGAGACGATGTCGTACTTGGCTGTCTCCTTGGTGCCACCGGAGTAGCCGGAGATGACATCATCGACGCCCTCCATAATTTCAAATACAGCTTCTGTGCACCAGAAGCAACCGCCGGCCAGGATGGCCGTGGCCTTGCCTTTGGTTGGGGCAAGCTTGGCATCTACTGCCGGGTCTGGAAAATCAGCAGCCATTGTAGGAACTCCTTGAATAGCGAACCATACGCCGAGGGCGGCAGGCATGAATTGTTGGATCAGTTTTCGCATACGACAACCTATTGTCTACTGTATTGGATGAAGCTACGCTGCGTGCGAGTGCAGAATCTGAGAAAAGGATTTCAGCAACGAACATGGGAACATCCACGTCTACTGTCGATGGAGGATGTACCGAATGAATATGAAGATTATATTTGGAGTGTTTCTGGCCGGAGCGCTTATGCTGCCCGGTCAAGACGTCGCAACTGCAACAAAAAAGGCGGCCAAGGCGACTGAAAAAGGTGCGAAGGTCGTAGCCAAAGAAACGGCCGAGGTCTCAAAAGACGTCGCACACGCCACCGTCAAAGGTGCCAAAGTTGTCGGCAAAGAGACCAAGGAAATCGGCAAAGACGTCGCTGACGGCACCGAAAGAGGAGCCAAGGCAACAGTCAAAGGTACGAAAAAAGGGCTAAAGGCTGCCGGTAAAGCAGTCGAAAAGCCTTTTGAGAAGAAGTAACAAGCGCAAATCTTTTGTACATCATTTGGCACCCCAACCGGGGTGCCAATTTTTTTGTCAAGACGTACACTGTTCAATATGTCGTTTCCCTCAAAGACAGATCGCGAAGCAATTCTGCGAACAGCCCTCGAGATAGTCGAAACTCAGGGCTGGAGCGCGCTCTCGATGCGAGAACTCGCCCGCAAACTCGGTCTGCGCGCCTCCAGTCTTTATCACCACTTCTCCGATCGCAACGCGATAGAAAATGCCCTCGGCGCCAAAGCCTCCATCAGCCTCCTGCTTGCACTCAAATCCGCTTCAGCAGGACAAAAGGGCAAAGCCAGAATTCAATCCCTGTCCACGGCCTATGTCGACTTCGCAACCCACAATCAGGCCTTATATCATCTGATTGCTGGAGTCCCAACCTCCAGCGACACACATCCCGATGGCAAAGCACTTTGGAATCTCCTTCTCGATGCCGTCGGTGCACTCACGGGAGACAAAGACGATACCTCCGCAGTTGTAGCCCTTTGGGCATTCCTCCATGGATACGTAACCCTCGAAGCTGCGGGTAAATTTGGCAGTTCCGGCGCAGAAGGCGGGCTGGAGCGAGGCCTCTCAGCCCTCCTCACCGGACTGGCAAAAAAACAGAATATACTTTGAAGCGATAATCCTATGCTCCGTCGCACCTTCATTTCCTCAACCGCCGCCTCGATGGCCTACGATCTCTCGGCTCAAACCTTTGATGTTCAGAAAAAGCGCCGGGTCGGCATGATCGGATCTGGCTGGTATGGCAAGTCGGACATCCTTCGCCTAGTCCAGATCGCCCCTGTAGAGATCGTTTCCATCTGTGATGTAGACAAGGTCATGCTCGAAAAAGCGGCCGACCTGATCGCGTCCAGACAGATCTCAAAAAAGCGTCCCAGGCTCTTCACCGACTACCGCAAGATGCTGGCCGAGAAAGACCTCGACCTCGTCGAGATCGCAACCCCAGACCACTGGCACGCTCTTCCGATGATCGAAGCCGCACGGGCAGGCGTAGACATGTACATGCAGAAGCCCATTTCCCTGGACGTGGTCGAAGGCGAGGCCATGCTCGCCGCCGCGCGCAAATACAAGCGCGTCGTGCAAATAGGTACACAGCGCCGCTCGACACCACATCTGATGGAGGCCAAAGAACGTTACCTCGACAGCGGCAAACTCGGCAACATCGGCCTGGTTGAAATCTACTGCTATTACCATATGCGGGCAACGGAAAACCCGCCAGATGCGAAGCCGCCAGAAAACCTCGACTACGAAATGTGGACCGGCCCGGCGCCCATGCGCCCCTACAACCCGCTAGTTCACCCGCGACGCTGGCGCGCCTTCAACGAATATGGCAACGGCATCATGGGCGACATGTGTGTCCACATGCTCGACATGGTTCGCTGGATGATGGGCCTCGGCTGGCCCAAAAGCATTTCTTCCTCGGGCGGCATCCTGATCGATAAAGCTTCCAAGGCAAACATCCCCGACACCCAGGAGGCCAGCTTCGACTTCGGCAACGTAAAAGTTATTTGGACCCATCGCTCCTGGGGAGCGCCTCCAGATCCTAAATACCCTTGGGGCGCTACCTTTTACGGTGACAAAGCCACGCTCAAAGCAAGTGTTCAGGGCTATGACTACATGCCCCTTGGCAAGGGCGAATCCGCCGTTCACAAGGACGTAACTTACGAGCTTGAACAATACCCGGAAGACAAGACCGAACAGGACCTCGAAAAGCATGTCGCCCCGGCCATCCGCGGACACATGAGAGACCTTCTCGCTGCTATCGACAAGCGCTCACGCCCGGTCGCCGATATCGAACAGGGCCATATCTCAACGGCTTCCTGCCTCCTTGCCAATCTCTCAATGAAACTCGGACGCACTCTCAGCTACGATCCCGCCAAAATGATCGTTAGCAATGACAGTGAAGCAACCAGGATGCTGCGACGGCCCTACCGCAAGCCCTATATTCATCCTGATCCGAAGGATATCTAGGGCTTCGCACTCTCCACATCGGCTTGGCGCCGCCTCAAAATCATGAGTCTCGTCCGCTGAGAATCCAGGTCGGTCCGGTCCGGGTAGATTTTCATGAACTGGCCGAAAAGCTTTTCGGCCTCATCCAGTTTCATCTCCCCAAGCTTGGTCTCATACAGCATCAACATAGCGTTCGGGCTATCTGGCGTGTAGTTGAGAAATTCCACTAATAGCTTCTCAGCCTCACGATACTCTTTGAGATCCAAATGAGCGACCGCAAGATTCAGCTTCGCGGCCCAGTTCCCGTTCGCTGCAATTGCACGTCGATAAAAGTCCTTGGCGGCTTCTAAGTTTTTCTTTTGCGACTCAATGTTCCCAAGAAAATTAAATCCTCTCCCAACGAAATCCTGGTTCTTGTCTGCCATCGCCCAGTCCACCATCTTCCAGGCCCGCTCGGTTGCGATGTCGTAGCGCTTTGCACCTATATAGATCCCGACAAGCCCTTCCAGCGTCGTCAGGCTTTTCGGATTGACAGCGTAGTCCTGCTCATACAGCTTAATCGGAGTCTCATAATCGCGAGACCGCAGATGGCTCACCACCGCCAGTGGGATCACCAGTGCCGCCACGATTCCCATGCGCATCCAGAACTTCGGAATCCAACGCCAAAGCCCAATCATCAACAACCCGATAAGAGCAACCGACGGCAAATACATCCTGTACTCCATAGCCGGTTCAAATGGAATTGGCAAAACCGAGGAAGTCGGAGATAGCACCAGCAGCGGGAAAATCACAGCCACAGCAAGCCATCGCGACCAGCGCAGACAATAGACTGCCACCGCAATGTAGACCAACAGGAAAACCAGGCCCGGAACCCATTCAGCCCAGCTCTCAACCGGCCGAATATATGGATAGAACATCAACTTCACCGGCCAAAACAGCTTTGAGAAATAAGTCAGGATGACACCGCATTGCACCTTGAAATATTCCGATGTCGTCGCCAGTGGCATTCCTTCAGCGAAAATCTCATTCCGCCGGCCACCGCGCAGATGGTAGAGGCAGATCAGAAGCCACGTTGAAGTGAGCACTGCGTAATACTGCCACCGCTTCCTGAAAGTCTCCACCACCCCCACCCCGCCTTGCGCCCAATCCACTAAAAAGAGAGCACCAGGCAAAGTAACAGCCACCTCCTTACAAAGGAAAGAAGGAATCGCAAGAAAGTAGCTGGCTCTCTCCCAACCACGAAGCAGGCAAGTCATCGAAAGAACGTAGAAGAGCACTAGCAAAGTCTCTTGCCGGCACATGATATAAGCGACAGGCATGGTTGCAAAAGGGTGCACGGCCCATACAAACATCAGTGCCGCCGCCATCCAAAAGCCGCTTTCTTCAGCAGGATCCCGCCCCTTTTGGCCCTGCCAAATCCCCCAGATCGTCAGGAAGAGCCACATCATCGCTCCCGCCGCGATCCAGTGATGGATCAGGTTGCTCACATGATACGCCCCTGGATCGAGCCCCGCCCATTGGTAATCGATCATGAACGAAAGTGCTGAAACAGGATGGTGGTCTACCGCCCGCACATTGCCGTGCCCGCGAAACAGTTTCAAAAGATTGTCAACCGTGACATGGCGGATGTCCGAGTTGTTCTGAATCCCGCTGGAATCGTCCAGCAGAAAAGACCCACTCATCGCCGGATAAAACACAATGATCAAGAGCGGCAATAAAGCAAGCCAGGCAAGGACCGGTTTCAGGAACGGTCTGGAAGGATTTGAATTTTCGTCCACGTCTTAGCAGACTAACATCGACTTGGCACGTCAGCGCTTCGGAAACTGAACCGTCGCCGCACGAGGACTCGGCTTGGCGCCTCCTGCCGTCGAATTTCCCTGCACCACAATACGATTGAGAACCCGCTTGGCACCCGCCGATTTTGCCATCCGCGTCGCCGCCCCCTTACGCTGTGGAATCTTCACTGTTCCAGACCACTCCACCATCCCGCCCTCGACGCGATATTGCAAGCCGTCCGACTTCAGTTTCGATCGAGCCATTTTCGATTTCAGTCGCGAAGCTATCAGTGCGTCTTCCCCACTGCCACCCCACAGCGAAAGCACAACAAGCAGGGACGCAAGAATACGAATCATGACTGCATAGTGCCGCCCCGCGGAGAATTCTCTCAGCTGGACTTTATATGCATACTGCTTTCCCCAATGCGTAAATCTGACTTTTGCCGCTCCACCCTCGCTGCGCCTTCAGCGTTACCGATACGTTCAAGCAACACTTCCGCACCCCGCCGGCCAATCGCATAACTGGGTTGGGCAACCCACAGGTATCCCGTCCCTTTCACCAATCTGTAACCTCGACTTGGATATCCTTAGAGATTATGCCCCGCCTCACAGGCCGCATCTTTCTCAAACTCATCACGGCCGTCCTCGCAGTTCTGATCACCTGTCTCGTCGCTGTCGACTTCATGGCTTCCCGGATTGCCGAAGACACCTACGTCGACACACTCAAGACAGAACTCTCCCAGAAGTGCCGCATTCTCGCACTTGAAGAGTCTTCGATGCTCATCGACAACAAACACCTCCTTGCTGTTGCCCGTGCCGCAGGTGGCCGTATCAGCATCGTGCACCGCGATGGCACTGTCCTTGCCGATACCGAACAGTCTCCCGGCAAGATGGACAACCACTCCAACCGGCCCGAAATCATTGAGGCGCTCAAGGGAGGCATGGGATCAGACAAGCGGCTCAGCGCCTCTGTCGGCATCAACTACCTCTACGTCGCTGTGCCGGCTCCTTCAGGCGCACTTCGTCTCGCCGTTCCCCTCAAAGAGGTCCAGACACAGGTCAACATCATCCGCCGCCACCTGCTCACCGCAACCGGTATCGCCTTCATCCCCGCCATCATCCTTACTGCCTTCTTCGCCCGCTGGGTTTCGCGCAAACTGGGCCAGATCATCGATTATGCAGCTCAACTGGCACAGGGAAACTTCCAGGCCCGCCTCAAAGTCACAGGCTCCGACGAACTCGGAATCCTCGGCAGCAAATTGAATGAGACCGGAGAAAAGCTCGAAGCCATGTTTGAGCAACTCGAGCGAGAACATTCAGAACTAGAAAAGCTCGAACGCGTCCGCAAAGATTTCATCATCAACGTCTCCCACGAATTGCGTACGCCGCTGGCCTCTATCCAGGGTTATACCGAAACCTTGCTCGACGGTGCCATTGAAGATCCGGTCCACAACATTAAGTTCCTCAACATCATCAGCGCCAATGCCGCCAGACTCGGCAGCCTGGTCGCCGACTTGCTCACCCTCTCGCGAATCGAACTCGGCATCACTAAATTCCAGTTTGCCAGCTACTACGTAACGGGCCTTCTCCAGGGCTGTCAGGAATCACTCATTCCGATCGCCGCAAAAAAACAGATCGCCCTTGTGATCGAGGGCGTACCACTCGAAGCAAACGGCTCCTTCCTCGAAGTCTTCTGTGACGCCGAAGTCGTCCACCAGGTGCTCTCCAATCTGCTCGACAACGCGATCAAGTACACCCCCCAGGGCGGTCGTATCAATCTGCAATCGAGAATCTTCGACCATCCGGAACACAAGATCCCCTTCGTCGAAATCTCGGTAAAAGATACCGGAGCCGGCATCCCCCAGGAAGACTTACCCCGGCTCTTCGAACGCTTCTACCGGGTCGACAAAGCCCGTTCGCGCGAACTCGGCGGCACCGGCCTCGGCCTCGCCATCGTTAAGCACATGGCCAAAGCCCACGGCGGCGAAGTGGGTGTGGAAAGTGCCGTCGGCAGCGGCAGCCGCTTCTGGTTCACACTCCCCACCCGCGACATCGGCCTCGAAGAGATCCAGACGCTCCAACCCGAACTCACCGCCGCCAGCTAAGATCTTGGCATCCGCCCCAGCCCCGGACAGATCAATTCCCAGCCCGACCTCGTCAGCGGTTGGACCGTAGGCGGCATCGTCCGCTACTCCAGCGGCTTCCCCATCCAGGCCCCCAACTCCAACAACGCCCTCGGCAGTCTCCTCTTTTGCGGCACTCGTTTCAACCGTGCCCTTGGCCTGCCGCATGGTCCGATGCAGGCCCTGGCCAGTGGGGCGCCGCATCAGCTTACTACACCGGCTACCGTACGGCCAGAAGGCCTGATGAACAGCTTCCGCGCCGAGTTCTTTAACATCTTCAATCGCACCTACCTCAACAATCCCGACAGTGGAAACCCTGCCGCCACAACGCAGCGCAACGCCGCAGGAGTCGTCACCGCAGGCTTCGGACGCGTCAATCCTGCCAGCACCTTCAACCCACCCCGCAATGGTCAGGTTGTCGCCCGCTTCCAGTTCTGATCTCGGTGCTGGGGCGGCGCTAATGCGCTCGCCGCAGCTTATCCAAACCATTCATCGCGGCCACACGGTATGCCTCAGCCAGAGACGGATAGTTGAAAACCGTATCCCGCAGCAGTTCCACCGTCGCCCCCGACATCATCGCCATCTGCCCGATATGCACCAGTTCCGAAGCACCATCGCCAAGGATATGAACCCCCAGCAACTGCCGCGTCTCGCTATGAAAGATCAACTTGAGCAATCCCGTTTGGTCCCCTGAGATCTGAGCCTTCGCCACCTCGTCAAAGTGCGCAATTCCAACCTCATAAGGCACCTTCTCCTTCGTCAATTGCGCTTCATTCTTTCCCACCATCGATATCTCGGGAATCGTGTAAATCCCAAACGGCAACAAATCCGGCCTTGTCTCCCGCTTCAACCCAAACATATGGCAAGCCGCCATCCGTCCCTGTTCCATCGACGTCGAAGCCAGAGAGGGAAAACCCACAATATCGCCCGCCGCGTAGATATTAGGCACAGTGCTTTGAAAGTGCTCATTTACCGCAACCTTTCCACGATCCTTAAGCTGAATCCCAAGCGCTTCCACATTCAATCGATCCGTATTCGGCTGCCGGCCAATCGCATAGAGCAGTGCTTCGGCGACAAGTGTCTTCCCGCTGTCAAGCTTAGCAATCGCCCGAAGCGGCGCATCCTCCGGCGCCTCCACACTCACCACCATCTCGCCCATCCGGAACACAACCCCACACCGCCTTAACTCATAGACCAATGCCTCGGTAATCTGCTTGTCCACATGCTCGAGCAAACTTTCCCGGGCCTCAACCACCGTCACTTCGCTCCCCAGCGCCGCCGCCATCGAAGCATACTCAAGTCCGATCACCCCGCCCCCAACCACGATGAGCGACTTCGGGAAATCTCCTCGCGTCACCTGAATAAACTCATCGGAATCATAAACCTGTGGCGCGTCAAACGGAATATCCGCCCGGCGAGCCGGCCGCGTCCCGCAAGCCATCAACACAAACTCAGTACGATAACTCTCCACCTGACCTTTAGCATCCACAACCTCGACCAGATGCGGGTCGGCGGTAAACCGTGCATGCCCATTGAGCACCGCAATCTCGTGCCGCTGCAACTGATCCTGAATCACTGCATACTGCCGCTTGATCACTTCCTGCACCCGGAACATCAAATCTTCAATTTGGATCTGCGCCTTCACCCGGTAACCCTTGCCGTAGAACGACCGCTGGCGAAACCCGCTCAAAAACAGCACTGCCTCCCGCAAAGTCTTGCTCGGAATCGTACCCGTATGCAGGCAAACCCCGCCAAGATCGAAATTGCGGTCCGCAACAGCCACCCTCTTTCCAGTCTTGGCCGCTTCAATCGCAGCATGATGTCCGGCCGGTCCACTGCCAATTACGAGCAGGTTAAAGTCGAAAGGGTGTTCTTGCATGAGGGTCCTCACCTAATTTTAGCTTCCGAAAAAACAAATTCTGTAAAATTTTCAATCCACTTCCGAACCCAACTGCGTATCCACATCACGAAAGGAGTACAAGCACACGCATATGCGTAACGTACAATCAGTAATCGCCGCTGGCCTCGCCTTAGTACTCGGCCTGCCAGCCATTAACACCCCTCTTCAAGCCGCCAACCATCGGGAGGCTCCGATCACAGCGCTTGACCACAAAGCCGACATCACAGATTTCTTCGCCTTCGTTAGCTACAACGGTAGCCAGGCCGCCAATCAGCGTCCCACCAAGGCAACCTTTATCCTCTGTGTCGACCCCTTGCTGGAACCAGCCAATGGCCCTAACTACTTCCCCTTCGATTCCGGAATCCTCTATGAGATCAAAATCGACAACAACCACGATGCCGTAGAAGACATCATCTTCCAGGTGCAGTTCGACACGGAACAGCGCCTCCCCAGCCTCTTCACCGTCATGGCTGGAGCAGGCGATGGCATCAAAACGCCTGCCAACTCCCCTGCCCCGATTGCCCCGGGCACTCTCCTCGTCCCCCCCCAGATCAATAGCTTTGATAGCCCCGGCCTCGGCCAGCGTCAGCCCTATCGCATCACCATGATCAAGGGTGGCAACGCAACCACCTTCACCAACATCGGTGGCAAGCCTCTCTACGCAGTACCAGCCAACGCCGGTCCCCGTACGATTGACTACCCTGCCCTTTACAAGGCCGGTACCTACTCGCTGCCCAACGGCATCAACGTCTTCGCCGGCACGGTTGACGATCCCTTCTGGATCGATCTCGGCGCTACCTTTGACACCCTCAACCTCCGCACTCTCGGCTCCGGCATCCCCGCCGTTCTCACCGACGACGAAGACAAGGCAAAGATGAACTTCGCCTCCGACACAGTCTCCGGCTACGGCGTCAATGCCATCGCGATCGAAGTACCGATCGAGATGCTCACCTCCACCGGTCGTGTCGAAGCAGCCACCGTCCCTGCCGCCACCATTGGTGCCTGGGGCACCACCAGCCGCCCCCGCCTCACCGTCCGCCGCTCACCAAATCCACTCACAACCCGGGGCGACCTCCGCCAGGTCCAGCGCATGGGCCAGCCCCTCTTCAACGAACTCCTCATCGGCACCGGCTCCAAAGACAAGTTCTCCATGTCCCAGCCCAAGGATGATGCC
>CAZZGS010000035.1:14527-15891 GCA_964653845.1 uncultured Bryobacter sp. | reverse complement strand
GTCCGAAGGTTGCCTTTGGTCTTGAGTGGGTAGGACTGGACGAAGCTGCGCCAGCCGTCGGGGCGTTGTTCAAATTCGTAGCCGACGCCGATGCGCCAATCGGATCGCTGACGGACGGCGTCTGACAGGGTTTTGATCGAGAGTTTGTCTGCCTCGTCTTTGCGCATCACCATGGCGAAGGTGTTTGAGAAGCCGAGCGGCCAGCCCCATTCGATCTTGTGCCGGCTGGAATAGGCTTGCTTGACCTGGGTGAAGACTTGCTTTGCATCTTTGACGAGTGGGAGCTTGAGGCAGGCGGTGAGGGCGGTGCCGGAGTATTCGGGGTAGAGGTCGATTGCGCCATCGATCAGAGCTTGGTGGGCGAGGAAGCTGCCGCCGAGGTGTAGGCGTTGCTTGGGGGGTGTGCCGAGTTGTTTGGCCAGATGCCGGGTGAGGATTTCGCCGAGGATGTCCTGTTCGGTGAAGTTTTTGGCACCGACGGTGAGGTTGTCTGTGCGGCTGCAGGAAGTGATTAGCGCGGCCGTCGCGAGGTGGAGAGCTTGTCTTCGATCCATTGGAATAGTTGGTCTGCCAGGATGGCGAGTGCCGCTGCGGGGAGTGCACCAGCCAGAAGCAGTTCTGTCTCTACTGTAGCGAGACCGCGATAGAGAAGGACTCCGAGGCCGCCGGCACCGATGGCGGCAGCCACGGTGGCGGTGCCGATTGTGGTTACAGTGGCGATTCGCAAGCCTGCGACGATCGACGGGGCCGCTAGGGGGATTTCGATTTCTCGCAGGACTTGAATTGGTGTCATGCCGAGGGCGATGGCGGATTCGCGAATTTCGGCGGAGATGCCATCGAGACCCAATAATGTGTTGCGCAGGATAGGGAGCAGGGCGTAGAGGAAGAGGACGAAGACGGCGAGTTTTGCACCAATGCCTCCGATCAGAGGGAGTGGCAGGAGTAGGCCGAAGAGGGCGAGGCTGGGGATGGTCTGGATGATGTCTGTGAGCTTGAGGACGAGGCTGCCGGCTCTGGGGTTGCGTTGACTCCAGATGGCCGTGGGGATGGCGATTAGCGATGCAGCGAGGACTGCGAGAGAGACCAGCAGCAGGTGTTCGAGGGTGAGCGAGAGGATGTTGTCACTCATTGATCGAGGGTCCGCAGATAGGCTTTGACTTCGGAGTCGTCTGATTTTTGGAGGTCTTGTGGTGGTCCGCTGAAGACGATATTGCCGTCGCGGAGGAATACGAGTTGATGGCCGAGGCGCATTGCCTCGCGCAGATCGTGAGTGACGAAGATGATGGTTTTGTCGAGAGTGAGGATGAGGTCTTGCATCTCGCGTCGAAGGATGGGGTCTAGGGCGGAGAAGGGTTCGTCGAGCA
>CAZZGS010000035.1:0-14517 GCA_964653845.1 uncultured Bryobacter sp. | reverse complement strand
GCTGGTGGGGATAGCGGTCGAGGAGTGTGGTGTCGAGGCCGATGGACGCGGCGAGTGCCTCGACGCTGTCTGTGTGGTGATGGAAGCGGGCGATTTGATGGCGGGCAGTCCAGTGCGGGAAGAGGCCGAGGTTTTGCGAGACGAAGCCGATGGAGCGGCGCAGGGTGAGCGGGTCGATGTCTTGCAGAGGCTTCTGATTCAGAGTTATGGAGCCGCTTGTGATCTCGAGGAGACGATTTACCAGGCGCAGAAGGGTGCTTTTACCGCTGCCACTCCTGCCGAGCAAGACCGTACGCTGAAGTTCTGGAATATCGAGGGTGATACCGGTCAGAATTTTTGCAGTGCCACGATTGAAGCCGACCTGGTTGAGGCGAATCATACCGGGATGCGCACAGAGAAGGTAGTGCGACCGGGGACGGAATCTACGCGGATATCGCCCTTGTGTTGACGAACGATTCTATAAACGGTGTCGAGGCCGAGGCCGGTGCCTTCGCCTTGCGGTTTGGTGGTGAAGAAGGGATCGAAGATCTTGGAAGCAATGTCTACGGGGATGCCGGGGCCATTGTCTGTGATCTCTATCACGATATGGGAGACGTCGAGGCTTGTTGAGATGGATAACTTCGGGTGTTTGTTCTGGTTCTTGTCGGCCTCGAGAGCATCGAGGGCATTGTCGATGAGGTTGGTCCAAACCTGATTGAGTTGGCCGCCGTGCGCGCAGGCGACGGGGAGGTCTTTTGCGTAGTTGCAGACCAGTTCGATTCCCGATTTGAAGCGGAAACTGAAGAGTGTGAGAGTGCTGTCGAGGTTTTGATTGATATCGATTTCAGCGGCCCCTGTACGATCCATGTAGGAGTAGCTTTTCATGGCTCCGACAAGGTCGCTCATGCGAGTGGTGGAGTTTAACATCTGTGCGAGCACTTGCTCCATTTCGATGGCAGCGGCTACACGGTAAAGAGCGAGTTCGCGAATTTCCGGTGTCCAGTTTGCCGTGGCGGCATCGAGAGTTTCGACGGTGAAGCCGGAATTGACAAAGGCGGAGGCACCACGCCAGGCGTCTTCGACGCCGATGGATTCGAGCCAGGTGAGAATGGTTTCTTCGAGGTCGCTGCGGGTGAGGGAATCGATTGGTTTTTGCTCATGGACGGCAGAGGTCGCACTCGATTCAAAGGAGCGAACTTCGCCGTAGGTTTCCTTCGACAGGCAACTGACTGCCAATTGGTCGAGGGTGGAGCGGTAACAATCGAAGATTTGCTTGGCACTCGCGCTGGCCTGGCGTGCGGCAGCGGCGGGATTGTTGAGTTCGTGTGCAAGGCCGGCTGAGAGTTTACCAATGGCGGCGAGTTTGTCGGTTTGATCTGAGACACGGGTGGCCTCGCGGACGCGGTCGGTGAGGATGGCGACGAGTTTGGGGATGAGTTCGGGCAGTTCCTGATAGAGTTCCGGAAAGTACTGTTTGTTGAGCTGCAAAATGCGGAGGTGCGACTGAGCGCGCGTCGACAGCGGGAACTTCTTCATGCGTGAAAAGGGCAAAAAGCCGCTAATCATGCCAGCAGTCATGATGAAGGTGGGGGCGTCACCAGCCTCAGGAATGGCGTGGAAAGTTCCTTCGAGGACGAAGGTCATGGAATCGGCCGGGTCACCGGTTCGTGCCAAATATTCTCCGGCCTCGAAGACATGGTATTCGCCGCGATCGAGGAGCCACTGGAGCTGGCTGTCGCTGAGATCGGAGAGGGCCGCAAAGCGGCGGAGTTCGTCGATGGAAACCGGGCTAGTCACGGTATCTTGAGTATCGTCGATATCGACCTCTTGCAAAATTAGCTCTGAAGGATATTCGATCCCGGAGCATTTGACCGTCGAATCGTTGCTCCGAACTTCAAATGCGGCTCATTGGTCGATGGCAGGAGAGCTTCTGGCGCAAACACAAATGGGCAGTTGCTGCGTGTGGAACGGGAGTCTTGAACCTGGAGTCTAAGCTCTAATGGGCAGTGATCTGCCTGGTGTTGCCTTGCATTGATACAGGCACTAGGGGATAGCCTAAAACAAAAGCCCCGGCGCGAATTGCGCCGGGGCTTTCCGTTTTAGCGGTAAACCATGATCGCGGTCGAAAGACCCGCATTTCCCCTAGCGTCCAGCGCTCTACCCTGAAGTGTGTGGCTGCCTTTGGCGGCTTTATTTGTGTTCCAGCGGATAGTAAATGGCGCTGATGTAGATGTACCAACTACAGTACCGTTTACCAAAAGTTGTACTTGGGTGACACCCACATTATCGGTGGCTGAAAAGGTGATGGCGAGATTGCCGCTGACGAATGTTCCAGAACCTGGGCTCAAGAGCCGAATCACTGGGGCCTGTGTGTCGGTGGGTGCAACTACAGGTGTGGGTGTGGGCGTGGGTGTAGGGGATCCTGAGGACGTTGATGGCGGATTGAAGGCCATCTGAACTGCTTTCGATGCATTGACCCTGCCATAACCAAATATCGGATCGAGCCCAGTGGAGCCAAGATCGTCTGCGGATGACTGCAGAATTGCAACGACCTGGGCTGGGCTCAGGTTTGGGTTGGTGGCAAGAAGGAGCGCTGCCACACCAGCGACTACTGGGGAAGAGAATGACGTGCCGCAGGCGCTGCCGTAGGTATTTCCGTTAAAAGTCGTGAAAACGCATCCTGGGGCAGACAGAGTGACGCGGTTGCCTGTGGTGGACCACGAGTAGATTGCGTCATTTGGATCTGTCGCACTCACGGTGATGATGAAAGGGCTTGGAGCCAAGGTGCTGGAGGTGCCTGAGTTGCCCGCAGAACTGACGACGACGCCGCCTTTGGATTGGAAATATTGTGCTGCCGAGCTGACGGTGGAACTTCCGGTGACGTCAAAGCTCATGTTGGCGACCCTAGCCCCGCGATCTGCAGCCCAGTTCAATCCCGAAGCCAGAGTCGAGTAGGTTGCGTATCCAGCCGTATCTGTAACACGGATTGGCATGATCAACGAGTTCCAGGAAACGCCCGCACCACCGATTCCGTTGTTGCTTGAGGCAGTTGCCGTGCCCGCTACTTTAGTGCCATGACCGTGTACGTCTCGTGAATCGGAATTGTTGTCGAAGATATTCCAACCTGAGACCATTTTGGTGTAAAGATCCATGTGCCCTGGGTCCACACCGGTATCGAGAATAGCGATCTGGATTGAGCTACTGCCTGTGGAAGTGAGCCATGCGGTTGGGGCCTGAATTTTCGGGAGGTGCCATTGAGAGGAATAGGAAGGGTCGTTTGGGGTGAGTTGTCCTGGAGGCAAGAGCATATCCAATTCTGTGAACTGCACTTCGGCTCTTCCGCGGAATGCATTGGCGACCGCATTTGCATTTGCAGTCGGTGGGAGGTCTACGACATGGATAGGCAGACCTCCAATCTGACGAGAGCTTTTGGCTCCCAGCCCGTTAATCACAGCCTGGGCTTGAGTTGGCAGCACATTAGACCGGAAGCCTACAAGGAGCCGGCCCGGGACGGGTGTTTGGGCGAAAGCGATAGTTGCTAAAGAAAGGAGGAGTGAAGGGACGAGAGTTTTCATGGTGAGAGTGGGCCCTTGGTCGATAACCATCTATCGGTGGTGCACCGCCCGCACTGTCCAAGGAATTTCCCTATTTTTTCATTGTCATGACCCTAGGATTCCCGGATCTTTGTGTTTTCAACTTTGCAAAAGCTTTGGAAAGAGTACTTTTCGACTAGAGTGACTGAAATTCTCAGGCGTTTGACCGTGTTCCTTGGAAAGGGTTTCATCTGGCATGGATTGTGGATTGTTCAGGCAGGTGTGGGGCTAGATTTATTGGCCTTTGCGCGTTTGGTTGAAGAGAAGTCAAAGCAAGGCAGTTGAAACAACAATGATTTCGACTGAAGTTTCGCAAATGGCCAAGGCTGAGATAAATACAAAAAACGGAAAGATCATGGCAAAAGAGTTCTTCGGATTAGAATCTGGGACTTGACAGGCGCTCGGGTTGCCTGACAAGCTAATCATTCGACCTAATCTGGATTTACAATACTGTCAGAACGTATGGCCGCTTCATTTGAACAGCAAACGCAGGAACTTCATCTAGAGTCGACGCTCGATAGCGTAGACCTCGCAGATCAGGCTGCTCTTGAACTTGCCCGCAAAGTCGGCTTCGACGAAGACGACCAAAACTCCATCTCGATGGCAGTGCGTGAGTGCATGGTGAATGCGATTGCGCATGGCAACAAGTACAATGCCCGCAAAAAGGTTTACCTAAAGCTCGAAGCTGCGCCCGGGACTCTGGTAGTCTCAATAGGCGACGAGGGCGACGGTTTCAAAGATAATGATGTTCCTGATCCGCTGGCCCAGGAGAATCTCCTGAAGCAGTCTGGCCGCGGATTGTTGCTGATGCGCGCATTTATGGACGAATGTGAGCACGTACCACGTGTTCCCCAAGGAACCCTCGTCCGAATGGTCAAGCGTCTCAACGCAGCCTAAATTTTTTAATATTCCGAAGGAGGAAACTGTGAGCGTAACAATGAGCACCCGCCAGGTAGGCGATGTGACGGTAATCGATGCGGCTGGCCGTATCACACTGGGTGAAGGATCCAGCGCATTTCGCGACACGATCAAAGACCTGGTAACCAAGGGCGACAAGAAAATCCTGTTAAACCTGTCTGAAGTTACCTATATCGACAGCTCCGGGATCGGAGAATTGGTAAGTGGCTTTACAACCACTTCGAATGCCGGTGGCAAATTGAAGTTGCTTGGTTTGACCAAGCGAGTTCATGATCTGTTGCAGATCACAAAGCTCTACACCGTTTTTGAAGTGTTCGACGACGAAGCCGCTGGCCTCGCCAGCTTCAGCTAAACGCCGAAATCTTGAAGATTAGAGCCAAGGGCAATTCCTTACGGAGTTGCCCTTTTCTTGCTTTTACAAGGGCTGGATGGCGAGATCGACCATGTCGTGGAAGCTGGATGAAGTTTCTACGGCCAGGGGCACGGCTGAACCGATGGGGGCTGAGGCTGGGATCACGACATTGAGCTGGTAAAGGCCAGCGAAGCCAGGGGCTGCGCCGGCAAAGCTGACGGTTGCCTTTTGCCCGCCGATGTAGACGTTGACTGAGTCTGTGACCCGGCTCAAGGTAGTGGTTGGAGCTGCTGCGCCGTCGTTGAGGGGGGGATTTAGCGCTCCGAGGCCTGTCAGGTATATCAAAATGGTGTCTCCGCGACGTGGGGCGTTTGCGGCCGAGACAATCGTGAAATCAGATTTGAGAATGGCACCCGAGCCGATGCCGTTTTGGGATGTCGTGTAAATGCCGGGAGAACTGCGGGTGACCGGGACAGTAACGCGGTTTGACTCCTGATTGCCCAATCGGACGATTACGTCTGCAGAAGTGCCGAAGGTGGCAAAGGGAACCAGCGCGCTGATCTGGTTTGCGCTCACAAAATAGAGCGGGGCTGGACGGCCCTGGACGCTGACGGTGACGCCTCCGAGAGTGGTTGGGAAGGGAACTGCAGGGGCTACGACTGCATTTGCCGGGCCGATGCCGGTGCCGAAGAGACTGATGAATTGACCTGGGGCGATCGGATTCCCGACAGGAGCGAAGCTGGCACCATTGAGAACACCGGCGGGGTTGAGGAAGACACCGGTTCCGGTGAGGTCGCGAGTTTTTGTGCCGATGATAACTTCATAGTTGTCGGAATCGACAAAAGAAACTCCGGCGCTAACGAAGACGTTGTTTGAGCTTCCGATTGCAAAACGATTGTTTAGCATGGAGCCAACACCGTCGGTCGCGAGGTTGTAATCATTTACTGCAGTGGAATCCACGTTGCCTTCCGGTAGTCTAGCCCTGCGGCTCCAGACTGCTTTTCCGGCACCCTGACTGCTAACGGCTCCGCTGAATGACGAGGGGCGGGATTGGTCTACTCTCAAGCCAGCAGCGAAATAGAGGCCCGAGAAGCTTCTTGGGGTGACCCCAAGCGGGGCTGATTTCATCGCGAAAATCAAATCATGCGCTCCCTGGGAGGTGGAGCCGCCGATCATGAATTCACCTCCCGGGCTGAGGAAGATCTGTTTGTCTCCAAGGAGCAACTGAGCGGCAGCGGGGAAAGGAGCTGTTGTTGGGAAAATCAATTGGCCAGAGCTGTCGTTGGCGATGCTATAGGTTGCGGGGCCAATCGACTGGGTCTGCACGCGCTTGCCACCCTGAACCGTCTGTCCAGAGGTGTTTACAATGCCGATACCGCCTTGCCCATTTGCCGAAAAGCGAAGGAAACTATTCTTGATGTTAAAGAAGAGGCCGGTGGGGAACTCGATAGAAAGTCCTGCATAGGATCCGATGAGTGTGGCATTTGAGGATGGCAAGGACGGCAAAGGCACGGCAACAAGTAAATCGAAAACATTGCCAGCCGAGTCTGTCGTGCTTCCGAGCAGGATGCCCGAGCCCAGGCGCATGTTCATGGTGGAGTTAGAATCGAGCGGGTTGCTCATGCTGACAAATCCGTTTGAGGCGACCGAATACGAGCCGGCTCCGCTTCGGCTGGCTGGGGCGTTATTGCCATTATTCCTAGTGCCCTGGTAGGAGAGATTGCCCCTGCCGTCGAAGCTTATGATGCCTACAAGACTGCGTGCTTCAATGGGCTGACCGCTGGCATTGGTCGACACCAGCAGTTGCCGGAAGCCATAACGGCCATTCAGGAAGTTATTGTCCAGAACTTGTCCTTGCAGGTGAGTTGCAAAGAGCAAAATCGCCAAGCAGTTGTAGAACCGCAGTTTCGTGAAGGCGTTAACGATATACTTTATTTGTACTGACAAGTGAGTCTCCCGGTAAAATCTCTGGCGCAGCTTCGTGTGGGCGATCAAGCGATCCTGGATCACTTCGATCTTCCCGCCGAAATTAGCCTGCGTTTAATGCAAATGGGTATGATCCCCGGCTGCGTGGTGGAGGCTGCACATGTTGCCCCAGCGGGGGATCCGACCGTATACCGGGTAGACGGAACGGAAATTGCCCTGCGACGAGAAACGTGCCTTAACATCTTAGTGCGAAATGAGCAGCCATAAAAAATGGATTCCTGTCACGCAGGCGCTTCCACCACCGCCACTCCCATCATAAACCCGGCCGGGCATAGGCTAGTTGCGCTCATCGGTCCGCCGAATACGGGCAAGTCTACGCTGTTCAACCGTTTGACTGGGTTGAGGCAGAGAGTAGCGAACTATCCCGGCGTTACCGTCGAGAGACATATCGGCACCGCGCGAGTAGATCTTACGCGAGAAGTGACGCTGGTTGACCTGCCTGGGGTGTATTCGCTGGAACCACGATCTGAGGACGAGCAAGTAACGCATGATGTTTTGCAGGGGAAGATGCCGGATCTCCCGCGCCCCGATGCGATTTTGCTGATTCTCGATTCGACCAATCTGGCCCGGCACCTGATGCTTGCTGCGCCGGTTCTCAGTCTTGGGTTGCCGACGCTGATCATTTTGAACATGTCGGACGATCTGAAGCGGCGTGGAGGGAGCGTCGACCCGGAGGCACTTGCACTGCAGTTGGGAGCACCTGTTGTGCTGGCTAGCGCCGTGCACGGTAGCGGTGTCGATGCCGTTCGCAGTTTTCTGTCGAAGACGATTCCACAGCCCAAGCGTATTGAACTTCCGGTACTGAACAACTTGCCGAGTTGCCGCAAATGGAGTGGGCAATTGACGGAACAGGCGGGTTATCACCAACCGATTCCGCCGGAGTGGACTTATCGTCTGGACAGGATTGTGCTGCATCCGGTTTGGGGGCCGCTCAGTTTTCTCTTTGTTGTACTAGCTGTATTCCAAAGTATTTTTACCTTTGCCAAGCCTGTGCAGGATCTTGTGCAACTGGGGATTCAGATTAGTGGCAAGTGGATTGAATCGTCGCTGCCGGAATCGTGGTTTCGGGCGCTCCTGGTAGAAGGTGTGTGGAGTGGGGTTGGAAGTGTGATTGTCTTCTTGCCGCAGATTTTGATCCTTTTTGCCTTTATCGCTGTGCTTGAAGACTCTGGATACCTGGCTCGGGCCGCTGTGATTGCGGATCGTACGATGGCCAAAGTAGGGTTGCAGGGCAAGAGCTTTATTCCGCTCTTGAGTGCGTATGCCTGTGCAATTCCCGCGATTCTTTCCACTCGAACGATTGAGAACAAGCGGGACCGGATTGCGACGATTCTGGTAACCCCGTTGATGACTTGTTCGGCACGCCTTCCGGTTTATACGATGCTGATTGCCGCTTTCATTCCGGACCGTCAGATTCTGGGGCCATTTTTCGGAAGTCGAGCGGCAATGATGCTTGGGCTCTACGTGCTTGGTTTTGTTGCGGCAGCTTCGACTGCCCGGCTGCTGAAGAGCACAATCTTTCGGTCTGAAAAAGCTCCCTTCATTCTGGAATTGCCTCCCTACCGTCTACCACGTTTGAGTAGCATCCTCTATCGCCTGCTGGATCGCGCCAAGGTATTTCTCAAGCGCGCTTCAACGACGATTCTTTTGACCATGATCCTGCTTTGGACGATGGCTCACTTGCCTCTGGAGAATGGGATTGTTCCGCCCATCGAGCAGAGCTACGCCGGGCAGTTGGGCAAAATGATCGAGCCCGCGATCGCTCCTTTGGGATTCAACTGGAAGATCGGCGTTGGACTGATTAGCTCGCTGGCGGCACGTGAAGTGATCGTTGGCACACTGGGTACACTATACGGAATTCAGGGCGGAGACGAAGAATTGGGGCTACAGAAGGCGTTGCAGCAAGATCTCAACATGGCTTCTGCTGTGGCGCTGATGATTTTCTTTGCGTTTGCCCTGCAGTGCATTTCGACGATTGCGGTCGTGAGGCGGGAGACTGGCGGCTGGAAGTGGCCTATTCTGCAATTCACCTATATGGGCGTCCTCGCATATTTTTGCGGCTGGCTCGCTTATGTTGGCGTTGGCTGGTACCTTTAGTACTGGTTGCGGATAGCCAGTTTGCAATAAGGTGTTCCCCTTAGAGTAAAACTCAGGTAGAACTGAAGAGTAGGAATTAATTATATGAAGCGCCTCTTGTTGGTCTGTAGTGTTTTTGTATCGACGTTGCCAGCTGTACCGTTGGTATACAACAACAACGCCTGGTATTCGGGGCTTGATCCATACCTGGTGGGCAAGCGCGAAAATTTCATGATTCAGGGTGTGAGTGTAGATGCTATCAAGGATGCGAATGGGTTCACCGGAGCCTTTCAAGCAATTTTGAAATTCAACTACGGAGGGGATACGCCGTCGATCGGAAATCTTTCGACGATTTCGCCCTATTCGTTCAATGCAGGCGGTATTGCCTCTGCGATACATGCCGCAGACCTCTTCTTCAGGCAAAGCGGAGTGCTTCGGTATGGCGTTCCGCTTGTGGACCACGGCGGGCCGGGAAACATCAATGGCAAGCCAGTTGGGGATGGTGTGTTTGACGATGGAGATCTGTATCAAATCGCAAACGGGATTCAGACTTTTACTTCGACACAGTTTCAAACCGATGGCACAAACCCCGTTTTGTTTGGGAGCGGTCGTGCGGTATGGCTGACCAGTTCGGCAGCCAATCCTCAAGCGCTTCAAACGGGTAGCACTCAGATTACGTTCAACGGCCTTTGCGCCGACAACAACAATGGATGCCAGACTGCTGAGTACACAGTGACTCTGAACATGAACGGCGCACCGATACAGGGTTCAGCCTGGTATGTATTCCTTGCAGGAATTTCTAACGGTACGATTACTCCTTATTTCACAGGATCCAGCTGCGGCAACGATCTTCTGGATGGTGCGATTCCAGAGCCGTCTACGTGGCTGATGCTCTCGGGTGGACTGGGCGCAATTCTTTTCCGCGCCCGGCGCCGTAACTAATCTGGCTGAAGTTGTAAACTGTATTCAGGGCCGCAGGGATCTCCCCAGGCGGCCCTTCTTCTTTAAATATGCATAACGTAGTGATTCTCGGTTCCGGCTGCGCGGGCAATACCGCAGCGATTTACGCGGCCCGCGCTGGGCTAAGGCCTCTCGTGTTTATGGGTAAAGAGCAAGGTGGGCAGTTGTCGCTCACTTCAGAGGTTGAGAACTTCCCTGGATTCCCGGAAGGAATCATGGGTCCTCAATTGGTAGAGAACATGAAGCTTCAGGCCGAGCGTTTTGGGGCCGAGTACCGTTATGGCTGGGTTGAGGAAGCGGATCTATCGAAGCGGCCATTTCGGTTGAATATCGATGGGGAATGGATTGAGACCTCCACGTTGATTGTGGCTACCGGTGCGAGTGCTCGCTGGCTGGGGATTCCTGGAGAGCAAAATCTGATTGGCAAGGGCGTGAGCTCTTGTGCCACTTGCGATGGCTTCTTTTACCGTGGTTTGAAGATCATGGTTGTGGGTGGTGGTGATAGTGCGCTTGAAGAAGCGAACTTCCTGACCCGCTTCTCAGAAGTGATGCTAGTGCATCGTCGCGAAGAGTTTCGTGGCTCGAAGATCATGATTGACCGGGCTCATGCCAACCCGAAGATCAAGATGATCCTGAATACAGTAGTGGACGAAGTTGTCGCCAATGAGACTGGAGTTGTTTCTTCGGCCAAGCTGCGCAATCTGAAGACAGGCGAGAAGTGGGATGAGGCGGTCGACGGATTCTTTGTTGCGATCGGCCACATTCCGAATACGAAGCCATTTTTGGGGCAACTGGATCTGGACGAGGAAGGCTATATCCTGACGCATGGCGGGGCGCGGACGAACCTTACGGGCGTCTTTCATGCGGGAGACGTTCAGGACCGTCAATACCGGCAGGCAGTCACTGCGGCCGGAGCTGGTTGCATGGCGGCAATGGAAGCAGAACGCTTTCTTGAGGCTGAGGGGCACTAGATGATTCTCGCCGGAAAAACCGCCCTGGTAACCGGAGGCGCATCCGGTCTGGGTGAAGCTTGTGTACGCGCGCTGGTGGCCGCGCAGGCTTCCGTTACGATTGCCGATTTGAATGAGGCCCGGGGGCAGGAGCTTGCCGCAGAGTTGGGTCCACTGACGCAATTTTGCCGTACTGATGTCTGCGACGAGGGGGACGTGCTGGCTGCTCTTGATGAAGGTGAGCGGCTGGACATGGTGATCCATTGTGCCGGGGTGGCAACCGCTGAGCGTACCCTTGGCAAGGAAGGCCCGCTTAAGCTGGATCGCTTTACCCGTGTGATGAATATCAATGTCACCGGCACTTTCAACGTTGCGCGGCTGGCTGCCTCGTTGATGTCGAAGAATGAAGCCGGGCCAGATGGCGAGCGTGGCGTGATCATTCTGACCAGTTCTGTTGCGGCCTTTGATGGGCAGATTGGGCAGGCAGCCTATGCTGCTTCGAAAGGGGCAGTGGCTTCGATGACTTTGCCTCTGGCGCGTGAGTTTGCCCGGTTCGGGATTCGGGTTTTGTCGATTGCTCCCGGGCTCTTCCGAACTCCTCTACTTGCAGGGCTTCCCGAAGAAGCCATGAAGCAGTTGGCAGCTACGATTCCTTTTCCATCCCGGCTGGGGGATCCGGCCGAATTTGCCAGCCTTGCGCTGCACATGATTCAAAACCGGATGTTGAATGGTGAAGTAGTGCGGCTTGATGGTGCTCTTCGCATGGCTCCGCGTTAGGGTCTGGTAGTCGGAATTTCGATTTCCGTTCGTGTACCCTGGCCGAGTTTGCTATCGACGGACATACGGTAATTTTCACCAAACAGAACCTCCAGTCGTTCCTTGACGTTGGATACGCCAATGCCGCTTGAGGCCCCGAAGAGGTCTTCCATTTTTTCTTCCGGGATGCCCTCGCCATCGTCCTCGACGACCAGGATGAGTTTGCCGGTTTCGCTAAGTCTGGCACGAAGCCAGATTGTGCCCCCTTCGAGCTTTCCAGCTAGCCCGTGCTTGATGGAATTCTCGATCAGCGGTTGGAGCACCATCGAAGGCACGGGCAGGTTGAGGGCCTCAGGGACGATGTCTCGAGAGAAGCGAAGTTTCTCGCCGAAGCGCACAACTTCGATCGCGAGGTAGTCGTCGATAAAGGCCAACTCATCCCTGAGCGGACTGAAGTTGCCGGTATTCTTCATGGCGCGGCGCAGGACGTTTGAGAGTTTGTAGACCATGGCGCGTGCGCGGTCTGGATCGATACGGATGAGCGTGGAGACGCTGTTGAGCGTATTGAAGAGGAAGTGTGGATTGATTTGGCTGGTCAGTGCGGCCAGGCGCGCCTCGGCGATCAGTCTCTGCTGTAGCGAAAGTTTTCGCTCCATGCGCGTCGTGTTCCAAATCTTGAGCGGCACAAAGGCGCACATTACGGATGTGCCAAAGAGAGCGCCGATCCAGGGCAGCAGAGGATCGGTATCGATCCGTATAGGGCTAAAGACAGAATTGGATCTGAACATGAATTGGCCTGTGAGGCGCAAGCCTTCAGCGAAAAGAAGCCCAATGGTGATCAGGATCCGGTAGCCGATCAACGTGGCCTGGGCGCGTTTTTTGAAGATTCGCCAGGAGCCAAGCAAATCGAAGACCGGAGAGTAGCGCCAGATCTCTTCTGTAGTGGGGGCGCAATCGCGGATCAGGCCACCCAGCACGCCAATCCCTGCATAGAGAGGCATTGCCAGGAGTTCGTTGGCGAACATTGCGGGGAGGCTCATCAGGATGCCGCTTACCATTCCAGTGAAGTAGCCGCCGAGGAGGCCAGCAAGGTAGGCACCGGCGAGGGTAAGATCGGCAGCTTGATAGGCACCGGTGAATACGCGGGCCGCCGCACCTGCTCCAAAGATCGAGCCGAAGGCGAGCGCCATCTCGAGGCGCTGCGTCACCGAGCGCTCTTCCTGCAACAACATCCGCTGAAAAGCGGGCAGTCGCGAGAGGATGGAGGCTAGAGATGCGGCCACTCCCAAATTGAATAACAGCAGGACAAAGGCCGGTTCGACCATAATGGTTATTGTCCCCACTATTATGGATCTAGTTCACGCCGCAGAAGCGGATTTCCCCTCAGAGTTTGGTCAGTTTCGTATTCACGGCTTTGAATGGGTTCATGAAGGCGAACGCGAAGAAGCCGTGGCTGTGGTGATTGGCGATTTGAAATCGACCCCGCCTCCGGTGTTGCGGATCCATTCGCAGTGCCTTACCGGCGATGTGTTTCACAGTCTTCGCTGTGATTGCCGGCAGCAATTGGAGATGGCTTTCGCTGCGATTGGGAAGCTGGGCCGCGGCCTGGTTATCTACGAGATGAAAGAAGGCCGCGGGATTGGCATCATCAACAAGCTGCGGGCCTATCAGCTTCAGGATGAGGGTGCTGATACGGTGGAGGCAAACGAGGCGTTGGGTTTGGCGATAGATTCTCGCGATTATCGTTTGCCGGCTGCGATTTGCCGTTACTTTGGGATCGAGGCTGTTCGACTGATGTCAAACAACCCCGACAAGATTGCCGCTCTTGAAGAAGCTGGCGTTCGAGTTTTCGAGCGAGTGCCCACCATTGCGCCAGACAGTATTCACTCGAAAGACTATCTTGCGGTGAAGCGGGTCAAGCTCGGCCACCTGATTTAGCGGCGGCTGAGGTGGGGCGATGCCGTGAGGAATTTTGGGAAGGATCTTCTACTTCCAAGACGTGTGCCTTAGCGGACGACTCCAGGTCCACGTAGGACTGCGTTTAAGAAGAGAAGGTTCATACCGTCGATGTATCCGCGGTAGTTGGGATCGGCTGTGAAGCCAACCACGATGCCACGGCCTTCACGGGTGACAACCACCAATGGCTTGTAGGCTAACTGCTTCTTGTTTTCTTCCCACATGTAGCCGCTCTGGAGCAGGTCGTTTGGCCCTGCGAAGACGGCAGCGTTGATGCCTCGGTCGATCTTGACCGGGGCATAGATCGCACGGCCGTTGACGAGGGCGTTGACGTATTCCTGAGAGCCAGCGCCGATCCAGGATTCAGTATCGACCTTTGCTTTGCAGAGAACACCTGCGACGTCGTCGGGCATCTCCCGGTCGCTCTGAATTGCCTTCAGGTAGTCTTCTTCCTTGGTGAAGATCTTGCCTGCGATGGGTCCGCCATCACCAGCTCCGGCTGCAGCGGCAGGAGGAGCTGCGGTGCCTGTTGCCGTGCGACGGCCGCCTGCTTCTGCCGCGGGGCCAGCACCAGCCACAGCGCCTTCTTTGGCGAGTAACTCTTGCTGCAAGGGCAGCAGGCCAACCTGGGCGCTAGCGAGGAAGCCCGTACCGTTGCCAAGGCCGATGATGACGCCGCCGGCGGCGACCCAATCCTTGATACGCGCGATGCCACGGCCGAGCTCTCCAGCCAGACTGCCCTGTGATTCGGCGACGATCAAGACTTGGAACTTGCTCAGATCTACCTGGCCCAAGCTGCGCACGCGCAGGCGGGTTACGGGATAGCCGTACTGACGTTCGAGGACGAATGCAGCAGCGCCGGTGCTTTGTGCGGCCATCGGTGAATCCCAGACAATGGCGACATTGGGGCGCTTCAGGCTGATCGTGTTGTTCGAGCCGTAGTTGGGGCCTTCGTCGACCCAACTTGAATTGGCAGAGATCACTTCAGCGC
>CAZZGS010000034.1:0-15964 GCA_964653845.1 uncultured Bryobacter sp. | reverse complement strand
GTGGAGCGTCGAGGGTGCCTTTTTCGATGATCAGGCGGATCTTGACGCCTGATTCCATGGCCTTTTTGACGAGTACCTCATCAAGCGGGTCAACGGCATAGGGGGGCTTGGAAAACTCGATGTATTCCTGTCGAACGTCTTTGAGCATCTTGCGGTAGTGATTGGCGGTCTGGCTTGGGTCAGAGACGATGCGGAGATAGTCGAGGGTGCCGCGGCTGCCCTGAGCCGGGGCGTAAGAATTGGCCAGATCCTCGGCGAGGGAAAAAGCATTGCGGCTTTGTTCTTCGATTTCGTGCTTGTAGGCTTCTTCGCGACGGTTGAGGTGACCACGCAGGGCGAGGGCGGGTTCTACGGCGCTGAAGAGTTTGGTTTTTTCCTGAACGACACTGGCGAAGCCCTTTTCGACCAGAGAATCGAGCACTTCATAGATTTTCTGGCGTGGCACTTGAGCCCTGGCGGCCAGCTCTAAAGCTTTAAATCTTGAGTGGCCCAGAAGCACCAAATAAGCACGCGACTCGTATGCATTCAAGCCGATTTGTTGTAGACGGCGCCAGTAGTGCTGATAATCCGTCCCAGAGAGTTCTCGCGACATCCAACTGAGAGAAAGGTACCACGCTAAGCTTAGGTTTCGGCATCATGAACATACTTCCTTCGACTTTTGGTGAACTCAAGAACAGTGAATGGGCGGCGCCGGGGCGGCGCGGGCGGAGCGTCAAGGACGAAATCCGGGCCAATTTGCTCGATCGCCTGCGGCAGGGAGGAGAACTCTTTCCCGGCGTGATGGGCTATGAAGACAGCGTCGTACCTCAGGTGGTCAACGCTTTGCTGAGCCGCCACAACTTTATCCTGCTCGGATTACGGGGTCAGGCCAAGACACGTCTGATTCGGATGCTCACAAGTCTTCTGGACGAGCAGGCACCATTTATTACGGGTAGCGAAATTCGGGACAATCCTTTTCATCCGCTTACGAAGTTCGGCAAGCGGACGCTGGAAGAGAAGGGCGATGCCACTCCGATTTCATGGATGGACCGCAAGCATCGCTACGTCGAAAAACTGGCGACGCCCGATGTGACCATCGCCGACATGATCGGCGACATCGATCCAATCAAGGCGGCCAAGCGTGGCGTCGATATTGCCGATGAGGAGAATATTCACTACGGCTTGCTGCCGCGAGCCAATCGCGGGATCTTTGCCGTCAATGAATTGCCCGATCTGGCTGGCAAGATTCAAGTGGGTCTGTTCAACATCCTGCAGGAAGGTGATGTGCAGATAAAGGGTTATCCGGTGCGGCTTGAACTTGACGTGATGTTGGTTTTTACAGCGAACCCGGAAGACTACACGGCGCGCGGCAAAATCATCACCCCTCTCAAAGACCGCATTGGCAGCGAGATTCGTACTCACTACCCATTCACACTCGATCTCGGCATCGAGATTACGGCTCAGGAAGCGTGGGTGAACCGGGATGGTGGCGTTAAGACGGAGATGCCTGACTACATGCGGGCGGTTGTCGAACAGGTGGCTTTCCTCGCCCGTGACGACAAACGAATTGACCAGCGAAGCGGTGTGTCGCAACGCTTGCCGATCTCAGTGCTGGAGAACGTGATCTCCAATGCCGAACGGCGGGCTGCGGTGTCGGGTGATACCGACGCGGTACCCCGTGTGCTAGATCTATATTCCGCGCTCCCGTCGATTACCGGAAAGCTGGAACTGGAGTATGAAGGGGAACTCAAGGGCGGAGACAATGTCGCTCGCGATCTCATTCGTCAGTCTGTGGCCTTGTCGTATTCGCGACTGATGGATGGCGAAAACATGAAGCAGATCATCCAGTGGTTTGATCTTGGCGGTTCGCTGCAACTGCCTGAACTCGCCACAGCCGGCGAGTTGATCCAGGAGCTGGACCAGATCCAGGGCCTGATGGAGAAGACAGCCAAGCTTGGGATCGGTGTGCGTGAAACCGATGCCAAACGAGCGGCTGCAGCGGAGTTTATCCTTGAAGGTCTTTATGCGCATCGCCGCATTAGCCGCAATGAGGAGCAGGCCTTCGTAGGCGGTGAACGCAAGCGAGAGCAGCCTGGCGATGCACCAGAAGAAGGAGGCGGCGGACGTCGCGACCGTCGCAAGCAACAGACGCAATGAGACGCGTTCGTTATTCAAAGTTTACCGACGACGACCTCGGCCTCTCGGCCGAGGATCTGATGCGGGCGCTGGGAGACTTCTTTCTCGACAGCGGCTTTCAGGACTGGTGGAACCCGAATCCAAATGCCAAACAAAACTGGGAAGGGTTGAAGAACGCGATCCTCCAGTCGATGCTCGACGGGTCGATGTTCGATGACCAGGACCGGGCGAATGAAATTCGCGAGAAGCTCGAAAAGATGGACCCGGAAGAGCTGGAAAAGCTGCTCGGCAAACTGGCGCAAAAGCTGGTTGACGAGGGGTATGTACAGGCTCCGCAGGGCGGCGGCGAGGGCGAAGACCAGATGGAAATGCAGGTGCAGACGACGGACAAGTCTGTCGACTTTCTGGGCTTTAAGACCCTCAAGGACCTGCTTGGCAGTCTGGGGCGTTCAAGCTTCGGTGCACACGATACCCGCGATTTGTCGACCGGCATTGAGGCCAGCGGTTCGACCAAGCCCTACGAGTTTGGCGACACGATGAATCTCGATATCACCGAAACTCTGTCTCATGCCCTCAAGCGACAGGGGCTGACTGGAGAGCTTGAACTGGAATATTCCGATCTGCAAATTCACCAGAGCGAATACCAGAGTTCTTGCGCGACTGTGTTGATGCTTGACTGCAGCCACAGCATGATCCTTTACGGGGAAGATCGCTTTACGCCGGCCAAGAAGGTAGCTCTTGCGTTGGCTCAACTGATCCGGACACAGTATCCGGGCGATACGCTGCGCTGCGTGTTATTCCACGACACGGCTGAAGAGATCCGCATGAGTGAGCTGGCTCGTCTTCAGGTGGGTCCATACTATACGAACACGCGCGATGGCCTCATCCTGGCACAGAGAATTCTGAACCAGGAAAAGAAGGACATGAAGCAGATCATAATGATCACCGATGGCAAGCCCAGCGCGTTGACCCTCGATGACGGGCGCGTGTACAAAAACGCTTTTGGCCTCGATCCACTGGTGATCAGCCGCACGATGGAAGAGGTGAGCCGTTGCAAACGGCAAGGAATTCTCATCAACACCTTCATGCTTGCTACAGACCCGGCACTTGTCAACTTCGTAAGACAAGTCACTCAGCTCTGTAAGGGCAAGGCTTACTTTACGACGCCGATGACCCTTGGAGAGTATCTGCTGGTGGACTATATGAACCGGAAGACCCGGACGGTACACTAGCCCAGCGGGCAACGATTTCGAGCAACTGGTTGGCGCGGTAGGGTTTGCTGAGATAGTCGTCCATGCCCGCCTTGAGACAGTCCTGCCGGTCGTCGATCAGTGCGCTGGCTGTCAGGCCAATGATCGGTATGTGTTTGATCAATTGATCGCGGATGCGGCGAGTTACTTCGTATCCGTCCATGCCGGGCATCTGGCAGTCCATTAGGATCAGATCGTAGTCATTGGTCAACGCCTTTTCAAGAGCAATCAACCCGTCGGGTGCAATCTCCGAGTGATGGCCGGCCATATCGAGAATCAGAGAAGCCAGCCTTTGATTTACTGCATTGTCTTCGGCAATCAGAATGCTCAAGCGCCTGGCAGTTGCAACTGGTATCGCTATCTGAGGAACCGCTACCGCTTCGGCGTGAATTGGGAACTCGAGCTCTACCCAGAAAGTGGAGCCTTCGTCAACTTTGCTCTTAACTCCGATTTGCCCGCCCATTTGCTCAACCAGACTCTTTGAAATTGCCAGACCCAGACCGCTGCCGCCAAATCGGCGAGTCGTCGATGCGTCGGCTTGTGAGAAGCGGTGAAAGAGCTTCGTAATCTGCTGAGGGGTAATTCCAATTCCGCTATCGGTGATCTCGATGCGCATTCCGTACCGCGAATCTGAGACTGAGTTCGGAATCAGATCCATACGAACAAACCCCTGCTCGGTAAACTTGATCGCGTTCGCCACAAGATTCAAAAGAATTTGCCGCAGCCTCGAAGGATCCCCAACCAGGGTAGGCGTTTTCAAATCGATCGGATCTCCTGAAAGCTTGAGCTGTTTTGCCTCCGCCTGAGGCCGCAAGATCTCAACCACTTTACGAATCATCTCTGGGAATTCAAAAGGAATCGATTCCAATTGCATTTTGCCCGATTCGATATGAGACCAATCGAGGATGTCGTTAACAACTGAAAGCAGCGCTTCAGCAGAATAGGTGATGGTGTTGCAAAATTCACTTTGGCTTGAGTCGAGAATGCTTTTCTGAAGCAGGGCCGCCATACCGAGAATTCCATTCAGCGGAGTGCGCAATTCGTGACTCATCGTTGCCAGAAAATTCGACTTGGCCTGGGCCGAGGCTTCTGCCGCATCGCGCGCGCGTGTCATCGCCTCTTCTAATTCTTTGCGAGCCGTTATGTCAAAGACCGTACCAATCAACCTCTTGCTGGATTGATCGACGCAATTTCTCAACATTCCTCCCGTAGCTGAAATGTGGCGAATCTCACCGCTTGCGGGTAGAATAACGCGAAGGTCGAAGCGGTAAGATTCCCCATGAGAGATCGCCCTCTCTACTGCCTTGGTCATGAGGGCGAAGTCTTCCGGGAAGTAGAGCTTGGACAGGCCTTCGAAATCAGGTTCTCCTTGTTCAGGATCAACACCGTGGATGGTAAAGACTTCGGGAGTCCAGGAGATCTTGCCCGTCACAAGGTCGAAATCCCAGCACCCCAGTTTCGCCTGCTCCCGGGCTGCCTCAAGCAGAGTTTGCGATCTCAGCAGGGCCAACTCTGATTCTTTGTGCTTTGTAATGTCCGTGAATTGCCCAGTCCAACAGACGCGGCCATTCTCATCGAGGCTTGCCAGGGATTGGCAATTGAACCATCGAGTCGCTCCAGCTACGACATACCTGAAGTCATAGCGAAATGGGGATAGTGTCTTGGCCGATTCAAACATGAGCCGGTGGCACTCTTCAAGATCCTCTGGCCTCAATCCATCTGTAAAATGCTGAGAATTCTCCATCGTCGCTTTAAGGTCAATACCAAAAACCACGCTCGCCAGCGGGCTGAGGTATGAATAATAAAAGCTTCCATCTTCAGCCGAGGAGACCCGATAAACTACGCCCGGAATGGATTCGATAATTTCCTTCAGGGTGGGTTGCTGATACTGCACTCGATCCATATCGGCAAGCAGCCATGAACCTTGTATACTAATTTGCCATGAAGCAGAGTCTCCTCCTTTTCTTGCCTTTTTTCTGTTTTGGTCAAACGCCCAACCTGGATCAACTGAAGAAAGAAGCCATTGCGGGCGTTGATGTCCGCTCGAAGATGGTACAGGAAATTGTCGATACGGTCTTCAGCTTCGGCGAACTCGGCTTTCAGGAAGTGGAAACTTCAAAGTACTTAACCGGGATTCTTGAGAAAAGCGGCTTCAAGATTGAGCGTGGCGTGGCTGGTATCCCTACGGCCTGGATCGCCACCTGGGGAGAATCCAAGCCCGTCATCGGCTTCATCACCGACCTCGACGGCATTCCGCGTGCATCGCAGAAGCCTGGGGTTGCCTACCACGACCCCATCATCGAAGGTGCCCCCGGCCATGGAGAAGGACACAATTCAGGCAATGCCGTAAACGTCGTTGCAGCCGTGGTTCTTAAAGACCTGATGGTCAAGCACGGCATCAAAGGCAAGCTGAAGATCCTCCCTGGCGTAGCCGAAGAACTGGTTGCCACTAAAGCGTTTTACATTCGCGCCGGGCTACTGAAAGATATCGACATCATGCTGGGCTGCCACGTCGGACGAGAGTTGGCCACCTCCTTCGGCCACCCCGCCATCAACAGCGGATTAGTGTCGGTTCAGTTCACCTTTCACGGTGAATCGGCCCATGCTGCCGGCGCACCCTGGAAGGGCCGCTCGGCACTGGACGGAGTCGAACTGATGAACGTCATGTGGAACTACAAGCGTGAACATCTGCGACCTGAACAGCGCTCGCATTACGTGATCGTCAATGGCGGCGATCAACCGAACGTTGTGCCTTCGGAGGCGACAGTCTGGTATTTCTTCCGCGAAGAGGATTTCCCGCGTATCAAGGAATTACACGAATTTGGCTCGACGATGGCCAAAGCAGCTGCGATGGCTTCTGGTACTAAATTCACTCAAAAAGTAGTTGGCTCAGCCTGGCCAAATCACTTCAACAAGACCGTAGCCGAGACGCAGTTCAAGAACATGGAGATGGTCGGTATGCCAACCTGGACCGAAGCGGACCAGACACTGGCCCGCGAGCTACAGCGTGAGATTGGCGTAGCCAAGGTCGATCCACTCCCAACAAAAGTAAAGCCGCTTGAAGCTCCCACCACATGGCGAGGCGGCGGCTCTGACGACGTAGGCGACATCTCGTGGGTTGTCCCGATGACCTACCTGCGCTACCCCGCCAATATTCCAAACCTGCCAGGGCACCACTGGGCCGACGCCGTCTCGATGGCAACCCCGATTGCCCACAAAGGCTCTGCCGTAGGTGCGAAGGTACAGGCAACGACAGCGCTTGATTTCCTCACCAGACCCGAGTTGGTTGAGCAGGCCTGGAAGTACTTCAAAGAAGTCCAGACCAAAGATCAGAAGTACATGCCGCTCATTGCCGACACCGACCAGCCAGCCATCGAATTAAACAGCGAAAAGATGAACCGCTATCGCGAAGAGATGCGCAAATACTATTACGATCCGACCAAATATGGAACTTATCTCGAACAGTTGGGTATCACTTATCCGACGGTGCTCAAGAAAACTCCTGGAGATAACAAGCCTTCCTCGCCCGTGCAACTGCCATAGCCCACCCAAAGGAGAAACATGTTCGAGCAAAAATTCGGGATTGAGATTCAACCGATGTGGCGTGAGAAACCGGACAGTAGCCCGCAGTCATTTGTTGCGGACGTGCGCTCTGAACTGGTAAGGATTTTGAGTTCCCGCGCAGGGCAAGCGATCGCGAGTTCCCTCCGGTTTCATGGCAAGACCATATTGCTGATGCCCTATGAGGGCCAGGATTGTAATTCCCAAACGGCCAATGTTTCGTCTATTTCGCCCCAAGTCGTTGTCCTCTATTCTCCGCGCCTTTTGCGCGGGAGCCCTTGTTCAAAGAAGAAGAGTAGCGAGAATAACGCGAACCTGCCCCACGAGATTCTCTTTCATGAACTGGTGCACGCCTTGCGCAGAGTTACAGGGCACAACCACCCGCATCAGCAGACTGGCAGGCTGACGGGCTATAAAGATTCTGAGGAATTTCTCGCGATCCTTGCGACGAACATTTTCATATCGGATACGTCTAATCCTTTCAAATCAGGGCTGCGGGCTAATCACGAGAGCCATCTCTCGCTTGAAAAGGAGTTGGCCGATTCGTTCCTGTTCTTCAGGAATGGAACGCGAGCCTTCAACATCATCGCGACCTTTTGCGACGAGAACTGCGGCTTTGCCGGGCTGCTGTCTAAAGTTAGAGCGCGCTTTAATCCAATTGCCGCGTATTTGACTAATAGTCAGCGGGCCTTACATATGGCGGCTGAAGGCGATGCCGATGTCACCTTTACCAATCTGATTCCTATGACCGCTTACCAAGAGCCATCCGGTATCTGGACGCGATTCAGTCGGCCAGTGCCTCCTGCCAAGCCGGGCCGGTAGCGAAACGCTGCCATGTTTCGTATCGACTTTCTGGACGGCTATCTGTTGCGCAACAGCATGGTGGCAGTGAAGTCTGGTGAAGAATCCTGCCACCACATTGCCGCCAACGTCGGCGGATCTTTCTTCGATACAGCGAAAGGCAACGTTGAAGCTATCTGAGAATGGCAACGTCATCGGTAATGTGACGATGAAATACAACGGTCATTTTGATGTCGCCGAGCGCAGACGGTTAGAGGATAGTCGGAGGGCTCTCGCGAAGAAGGCGTGAAGAAGCGAATGGAAGCACGATATCCGGGAGCAAAGATCAAAAATTGAAGTTCGAGATTGCCCAACGTAAACAAAAGCGAACGCGAGCAGGCGCTGGTATTAAATCCGGTCAGCTTCAGTGAGCGTGTCACCTGGAAACTACCAGAGACCTTGAAGCTGGATGAAATACCCGACGCCGACAAGCTCGAAAAGCCCTTTGGCAAGTTCCAATCCAGATGGAAGCAGGAAGGGACGGTGATTGAAGCCAGGCGGCACTTCCAAATAAAATCTGGAGTTATCCCCGCCGCCGACTTTGCACCTAAGCGCGATTTCTTTCTGCGCTTCAATGGCGAGGGCGAAGCACCGATTGTTTTGGTGAAGAAGTAAAACTATTACTACTGAGACTGGCCAACAGGATGAGCAGCGCTCTCCTGCTGATCAAAAATTGTTACTGCACCATTCACCCAATTGACTGACGAAAAAAGCTCATGTCCTTTGCCGGTGCTCTCGTTAACGCTCCCATAAATCAGCAGCCTGCCCTGGCCTGGAAGTACAGAATAAATCTCTGAAACCTTCAGCGCTGTTGTCCAAAGTACCTTACTTTCCGGCTCGTTGAATCGGCTGATGAAGTAGAGCCCCTTCTCCCCCAATAGGTCCTTATGCAAAATGAAAACACCCGACGGATCATTGCGCTGTATCAATACAGAAGGTGCTAGAAATTCAGGCGTAAGTACCTGGAACTGAGAGTAGCGGAGCGTGGGCCCGAAGGTTGATTCCACTGGCAGCACCCGTGCCGAGTAAAGCGCCCGCTTCGATTGGAAATCAAGTCCGCCGATGGCATTCTGGGTGGGAAAGTCCACTGCTTCTTTGGCGCTCAGCAGGCCAATCCACTTCTCGCCAACTGCATAGCCCCGCTCCAGCAGAGAGCTGTTCGATTGCAGTGAGTATTGAGCCGGGAGAATTCCACTTGTGACCTCAGAATTAGGCTTCAGTGAGACCAAATAAGTATTCGGATGGACATGCCAGGCCCGCGCGTCGATAGTCTTGATCGACAAGCCAGTCGAAGTAAACTGATACGCATCCTTCTGCTTTGGAAGCAGGCCACGCAGTTCCGGGTTTAGCCTTGTCAGATCATCCGGGTTCATTGCAAGCGCACCCGTATCGAGGTCAACGGCAAAAGGCCCTTCCGGCATCAGAAGCCAAAGGGTCTTGTTCTGCACTCCAAGAATAAAACGCTCCTCCAGGGCTCCACCCGGGATCGATTGCAACCGGCTTCGATAAAGCGGCTTCATCTTTAAAGTATCGAAGGCCCAAAGATCCACCAGGAGCCGACTCGTTCGGAGGGTGCTGCTGCGCTGCCAGGTCAACAGAAAGGCTCGATTCCCGATTCCAATTGGCCCACCAAAGCTGGCAGGAGGAGTCAGTTCAGCGTTTGAACCGCAAGAAGCCAGCAGGACAGACAGAATTAGGATAACGCGCAACATGCCGGATTTACCTTGTCAGGATTGTGAGGGACGATACTCGTTGGTCAACCGGCGGTGCCTCTGCGCACGGCTGGCCGGGTCGCAGGTTTCGAAGATAAAGCCAGTCGGCCGGGATTGCACTTTACCGCTTTCACTTAAATGTTCGAGCAACGATTGCTGGATGTTGTCACTCTCGGCAATGACGATCCAGTTGCGGGCATTGGAAAGACCGTAGACTCCCGGCTGGGTCGGCGCAAAGCTGCGCACAGTCGCGGCGTTGAAGGCCCGCGGCACCATCTGGTCAAACGGCAACGGTAGCTACTTTGGCGGTTCGCTTGAGCTGCATCTTCTTATGTCTTGGATCGGCTGCAATCAGGTGCCGTACCTGGTCGGAGAGTTCCCGCCAGTGGCTGATGAAATAACCCGCTGACGGATTAGACATCACCTCCGTCCGCTGCTCTTCAATGATCTGAACGATCGTCAGTGTCTCGCTGCGGGTTGGCTCGGGTTGTGTTGCGGCCAGAGCCGTAAATGCAGCGGCAACGCGGTCGAACTCGGCGTTGATAGTAGGCTTGATTTGCTCAGCCCATTCGATTTGGTTTGGAGTGCCAGTCATGATCTTAAGCTTTAAATTTAGGTTTGTTGGTGATTTGTGCTTTTTTCAAGCGAGGTCAGGGTGTCAGCGGCAAATTTCTTCTCAAGCGCGATGGCCTTGGCCGATGCTTCCAAAATATTAAGCCGCATGGATTCCGCGATCGTCTTCTGCGCCATGCGTTCTACGCGCTTGGAACTCAGCACTATTGCAATGCTCATCGAGTTTTTCGATGCGCGCACAACGCGTGTGCGTAAGTCTGGCTTCACTGCTTTTGGTTGCCGCAGTGGTAGCGGCTGATTCAACGCTTGATCCGAACTGGAACCCCCGGTAGACTGACCAATCTGCCGCCGGGAAAAACGTCGCGAAGACGAAGAATAGATAGACACGCATTTAGTGTTTTCTGGCCGGAGCCGGAGCATCCGAACGCGATTCGTTCAAGATCAGAATTGTCAGCGTGATTAGAAATGCAAGAAGCAAGGTAAACTCCTGTTGGCAGCGCAAAAGCATACTGCCATTAACTAATATCGGTTAATTTATCTTGCTTGTCAAGTGGTTTTGTGGGAAGGTTGGGTGGTCGGTTTACCGAAAGTAGTTAAGTTGGATTGGGGAGAGCCTTGTGGATGTTTCGCTATTGATCCGTCAGAAACTCGATGAATTGGGCATTGATCAGAAGGAACTGGCTGCAGCCGCAGGAGTGACCGAATCCTATATCTCGCAACTTCTCGCCCGCAAAAAAGCACCTCCTGCGCCTGGTCGCAGCGAGATTTACGAAAAGATTGGCGATTTCCTCGGGCTGCCCAGCGGCGAGTTATCCAGGCTGGCAGACCTGCAACGCCTGATTGAGTTGAAGCGCCGGGCCGGAGAGGCTCCACGAGCTCTGAACGAGCGCAGCAGGGAACTGCTACTGAGCAAATGCGTCGAAGTCAAGAGAGAAGACTTGCGCCTTATCTTTGAAAAGGATGCCTTTGGAGAACTCGAGCGCCTGGTTACTCAAACTGTGAAAGATGCTCTTGGCGATGAAGACGAAATTGAGAGCAAACTGACCTCCTGGGACCTTGATCTGAAGACCTTTGGCCTCGATCTGGTAATTGGCCGGCAGAAGCGGCGATTCGATTATCTCGAGCGTGTCGACGAAGCGATCGAAGCTGGCTTCGAACATTTCCGGCGCGACAAATCATTGAGCGGGGACCTGACCCGCGAAGAATTCGAATTTCTCAAAGCACTTCGATTCAAAAACAGACAACCCACCGCCATGTATTATTACCGGGAGTTACAAAATCTGCGCGACCCATTGCACTTCAAGGAAAGAACTTAACATGAGAAGAATCATCAACGTTTCGTTATCGCTGACCATTTCTGACAAAGTGCATTTTTAGGATCTATAGCAGCCACTTCTAATGCCAACTTTACTGGCTTCTAAGAGTGGAATTACCCGCCTGGCCTCGTTTGCGCAGCAGCCAGATTCCAGCTATGCCAGCAGGAATGACCAACACCGTTGCCGGTTCAGGCACCCTCGCCTCATTGTTGGTATCGGACAACGGGCCAATATCAATTGAGGTGCCCGCCGGGATATCTACGGACAAAGTGCCTCCTGCAGGACCAAAGAAAGCGCTCGCCCGTAAGTTGACCGAGTAGTCGGTGTATGCGTTTCCGACCCCTGAGGCAGGAGTCGCAAACTGCCAAATCCCACTCAGGGTTTGTGTGCCGGAGCCACCTTTCCTACCGATACCCTGACCACCGACATTAAAATTACCATCCAGATAAGGCACGAAGCCCAGAAAAGTCCCTTCAAAAGACCAGTATGGATTGCCTTCGAGTTGAAAGGGTGAAAACGCCTCGATTTCGCTGCTTAGATTACCAGTTGTAATGACGGTGAAATCCCAAGCTAAGGGAATCAAGTTGTTGGCTTCGAGGGTGCCAGACAGGGACCCTGTCCAAGAGAATGAAATGCACTGCACGCCAACTCCTGTCACAGATCCTGCCCCGGACAAAGTGATTGCTCTCCCGTTGTTTACGGTAGCGCCGGCAAGGGTGGGGGAAGTCTCCGTCGGCTGACCATCGCAGGAGAAGCTTCCCGAGCTTGTTGGTGAGCCAAAAATTGGTGCTGCTTCGGCGCAGTTGAGCGCCGCCAAAGCAATGAGGACGAGTATGGAATTCTTGATCATACCCATACAAACGGAATCAACCGAAATTTGGGCTCAGCTTCCCAAGGCTAGTGGATTTTATTTCACAGCGACAACAGAAATAGCTACTCGTCCCCGCGGCAGTGCAAACGGTTGTGCAGTAGAACGCGTCGGGGGGCGCAACAGAAAGAAGCTCGCGTAAGCCCCATTCATCTTTGAGAACTCCGACATATCTGCCAGGTAAACATTGGTCGCCACTACTTTAGTGATCGAGCTGCCCAGGATCTTCAGCCGGGCATCGAGCGCTCCAAGCACCGCCGCCGTCTGCTGCTCCACATCTGCTCCGCCTGCCTCAACTTCTACTCCACACTGGATAAACTGCTTGAGTGCTTTGCAACCTGCAGGACGATCAAGCGAAGGGGCTTCGATTTCTCCGTTCTGCCTCGCCTTGTTGGCAAACGCAGTAATCTCGATCGGAGTCTCTACCGGAAGCTTCGGCACAAACAGTGTCGTGCGTGGAGGGATCTTACCGGAGAACGTGTCTTTTAGCACCTGCTCAACGATCGGCTCCTGAGCCTTGTCGGTCAAGTAAATCTGAAGCGAGAAAATATTGGCCACATCCATCTGGCCAAGTCGCAGAATATTGCGAACGTTGTTCAGGCACTGAATCGCCTGGCCGCGCGTATCGGCCGGTCGCTTGCCCGAGCCATCTCCAACCCCTTGGCCAGAGACAAACACAAAATCACCAAAAGCAAGCCCCGGAGAGTAGGGGCCTACCGGCTTCGGGCCGGCTGTCGGAATGAGGGGCTTAATTTCCTGACCATAAACAACAATAGAGAGGATCGCCAGTAGGACTATGCGCATCCTCTCTACTCTAATCGAAGCTTGACCTAGTTGGGGTTTTCTTTCTCGGTCGGGCGACGCTTGAGCGTAGGCCGCTCATCTTCGTCGGTCTTGGTCTTCTTGCCGTCTTCGTCCTCGACGGTGGAAGTACCATCGCCTGGCTTACGACGCAGACGCGGGCGGTTCGGATCTTGCGGGTCCAGCTTGCGGCGATTGTGCATCGCGCTCAGCCTGGCCTTCACATCCTGAAACTCGCTGGTCGTCACCACATACTCAGGCTTTTCTTTGAGCAATTCCTGAATGTTCTTCTGTGCGGTGGTCACACGATCATCCGTAGGCGGATGAGAGGAGAACACTTTGGCGAGAGTTCCCGGTTTACGCTTCTCTTTCGATTGCAACTTTTCAAAGAAGTCGATAAAGGCACCCGGATCATAGCCGGCCTTGTACATATACTGAAGCCCAAGCAAATCGGCTTCACGCTCGAAGCCTCTGCTGAACATCAGGAAGCCGACCGGGATCGCAACCTGCGCAGCCTGACGGATTCCGAATCCAGCCCATCCACCCATGAAGATCAACGGCAGCGTAGCCAGATTCGCAATCTGCCCGCGAGTAGCACCCCGTGTGCCGTGACGCGCAGCAATGTGAGCGATTTCATGACCCATCACACCAGCCATTTCGGCTTCCGTATCCGCAGCCAGGATCAGGCCGGAGTTGATGAAGAAGAAGCCGCCAGGTAGTGCGAAAGCATTGATCTCTTCCGAGTCAATAACCTTGATCGTGAAAGGCACCTTGGCATCGGAGTTGCGTACCAGATTCTGACCGACACGATTAACGTACTCGGCCACCACTGGATCGTCTACAATCTTGGCTGATCGCTCGATGTCCTGAGCCAACCCCTTGCCGAGCGCAATCTCTTTCTCAATCGAATAGAAATTGACACCCTTTGACACGTCGCGTTCACCGATGTCGTCGGGATTCTTTTTGCTAGTCTTTTTCTTCTCTTCCTTCTTTTCTTTTTCGACAGGCTTGGCGCCGGCCTTGGCTTTTGGGTCCTTGGTTTCGGTGTCTTCCTGCGCGATGGCGAGGCCGAGAGAAAGCGCGAGAGTTGAGAGAATCTTCATGTGGCGAATTGCCTCCGAATCTACCTGTCTACAGCTTATAACGTATCGTGGAAAGAATGAGTTTCGAATTGCGTCCAGATCGTAATGATTTTCCTGTTTGCACGAACCTGCACTACCTCAACCACGCCGCTGTCTCACCCCTGCCCAGGCCCGTTGCTGACGCCATGCGCTGGTATGCCGACGACGCAATGAACTGGGGCAGCCAGCACTATCCCGACTGGATGGCGGCCTGCGAAGGAGTTCGAACCGAGCTCAGCCGCATGATCGGCTGCCACACCGGCGAAGTCGCCATGGTCAAAAACACTAGTGAAGGCATCGCTACGATCCAGATGGGGCTCACCTGGAAGCCCGGCGATATCGTGGTTGCTTTTCGTGAGGAATTCCCCGCTAACTACTACTGCTGGAAGCTGCTTGAAGAGCGCGAAGGCTGCGTCATCCGCTGGCTCAGCATTTACGACCCGCTGGAGAAAATAGAAGAAGCCTGCCGTGGTGCAAGACTGCTCGCCATCAGTTGGGTGAATTACCTCAGTGGTTTCCGGGTAGATCTTAAAGCGATTGGTGATATCTGTAATCGCCACAATGTTTTCTATTTTGTCGACGCCATTCAGGGTCTCGGTGCCTTCCCCTTAGACATCAAGGCTTGTGGCATCCATGCCCTCGCCGCAGACGGGCACAAGTGGTTGCTCGGGCCAGAGGGCTGGGGTGTGCTCTATGTCGATCAAGCCGTTCAGGATCAGATTTTTCCAGTAGAATTTGGATGGACTACTGTAAAGAACTGGGCCGACTATTCCAGCCGTGATATGACTCTTCGAGCGGACGCAGGCCGCTACGAACCGGGCACTCTCAACGTCTCGGGCAGCTTTGGCTTGCGCGCTTCGATGAAGCTGCTCAACGACTTCGGCATTGATAGCGTTGCCAGGCGAATCATGGGACTTGCGGACCGTCTCGAATTCGGCCTGAAAAATCTGGACTGCGAACTGATGCTCGTGCGCGATGAGGCCACCGGCTCGGGAATTCTCAGCTTCCGAAAAGAGGGTGTGGATTCCAACCGTTTGCACGCCGAACTGAAGGCCCGAAAGATCCTGTCGGCCCCACGGCAGGGCTGGGTGCGCTTCTCCCCACATTTTTATCTCGAACTCTCAGAGATGGATGCCGTAATTGACCTTGTTCGTGATAGCTTGAAGGCAATATGAAACTTGGGGCAGTTACCTACAACATCCTGAAGGATTGGGACCTCGACACGATTATCAAGAACCTCGAAGCCACTGGTTTTGAAGCTGTCGAGTTGAGAACTCAACACAAGCATGGCGTGGAACCAACGCTCAGCAAGGACGAGCGACTGGCCGTTGCCGCAAAGTTCTCAAAATCGAAAATCCGTTTGTTAAGTTATGGATCAACGTCTGAATTTCAGTCGCCGGATGAGGCTGTTCGCCGCAAGAATGTCGACGACGCCAAGAAGTTTATCGACCTCGCCCACGACACTGGTGCCTGGGGTGTAAAGGTTCGCCCGAATGGCATGCCTGACGGCGTCCCCGAGGCAACCACTATCGGCCGCATCGCAGAGTGCCTGAAAGAGCTGGGCGACTACGGCTCCGGCCACGGCGTCGAAATTTGGGTTGAGGTGCACGGCAAGATCACCCAGAATCCTCCCGTGAGCGCAGCGATCATGAAAGCGACCAAGCATCAGCAGGTAGGCCTCTGTTGGAACTCGAACCCTACCGACCTCGTCGGAGGCAGCATCAAGCCGAGCTTCGAATTGCTCAAGCCCTGGATCAAGAACGTTCACATCAATGAACTCGCCGGCCCCTACCCGTATCGTGAACTC
>CAZZGS010000033.1:11543-16046 GCA_964653845.1 uncultured Bryobacter sp. | reverse complement strand
ACCTTGCGAGACATAGAGACCGGCGCTACGGTCCGGTGCAAGCCCACAAGGACCCGCGTCGGGGCTGAAGGGCACGGGCACAGGTTGTCCAGACTGTGCGTTTTCTGCCGAGGCAACCGTAGTGATTTTGCCGTTGGCATCGACACGCCGCACTCTAGAGCCAGATTCGCCGATATATACGTTGCGGCTGGCATCGACCGCGACCGCACATGGATTTCCGAGGAATGCGGCAATGGCGTCTCCACCATCGCCTCCCTGTCCTCCCCCGGCGAGTGTACGAATCGTCCCATTGGCCAAGACCTCACGGATGCGGAGATTGCCAAAGTCTGCGATGAATAAAGTGTTGGTGGGGCTCATAGCCAGGCCAAGCGGAATCAAGAGGCTGGCATCAACAGCCGGCCCACCGTCACCAGAGAAGCGACCGGTGCCATTTCCAGCAAAAGTGGTGATGATTCCATCTGCGCTGACTCGGCGGACGCGGGCTTGCAGAACTTCTGAAAAATAGAAGTTATCGGCAGTGTCTACGGCGATTCCGCCGGGGATACCTATGGAAGCTTCCGTAGCCTTGCCGCCATCGCCCGAGAAGCCGTTGCGACCATTGCCGGCCAAGGTGTTGATGCGGCCATCAGGGGTAATAGCCCGGATCCGCGAGGAGCCGTCGGCGACCAGGATGGTGCCCTTCGAGTTAATCGCAATGCCGCTCGGTTCCCAAAGCTCGGCTTCAACTGCGGGGCCGTCGTCGCCCCGAACACCACGAAGGCCGGTGCCGGCTATGGTGGTGATGCGGCCATCGGAGGCGACACGGCGGATGCGGTGGTGCTGTTTATCGGCTATGATCAAACGCCCTTGAAGATCGAGGGCGATCCCGGCTGGAGAGCGAAGCAGCGCCTCTAAGGCGATGTCACCGTCGCCTACTTTGTTTCCGAGCCCAATGACCGTATCAATACGGTAGTTTTGGGCAAGGGCCGTATGAGGCAACAGGCTAATGGCGATCAACAAGAGCAGGCGGTTCACGGCTTGTACTTCATCGGATCGTAAGATTTGTCCAGCGGGCCCAATCGAAGAGTGACAATTTCTGGGAGTCGGTTTTCAGTTGGATCAGAATTCGTTTGCCGCGGTATGCGGTGAGGTCGATTTCACGTTCTCGCCATCCTGCGATTTTGACCTCGTCGGTAAATGCATTTGCCCCATTGATTTGGACTGAGAACTCCAGGCCTGTATAGTCCAGGCTGGGGCCAATTGAAGGCGGAGGGTCGGTGAGCCCGTATTCGACTGCAATCAGATTTGCGTCTTCGGGCACTTGAATAGCAGTGGTAATTAGAGTTGTGCCGTTGCGGGGAGGAATGGCAACCAAGGTAATGGGCCTGGTGACTCCGCCCGAGGTTGCTTGCTCGATAGAGCCACTGCCTTCGACACTAAATTTCTCCGGTAAACCGCCATAGTAGGCACGCCAGACTTCATAGGGGAAGTCCAGAAGGCTTTCGCCGACAGCAATCCGAGGCGGTTCTTCGGTAAAGACCACGAAGGTGCCGGGAAGTCTCAATTGGGCCTGAACCATAGCAGAGTCAGCCTGATTGACAGTCACCTCGGGAGAATAGCCCTTGGGCGCGATTCCGTTCGGAGCGTTCAACTGGATGGCAGCGTTTTGCATTTCATAACTGACCACCAGGCCGAGGGTTGCCCAACATCCAATATCGTTCCGGTTGTTCAGGATGAGGCCGGGGTGGGACAACAAACGAACGCTGACAGTGGAGCCGCCAAAGGCGGTAAGGTCGATCGAAGACTGCTCCCACTTGCCCGGTAGCACAACCTTACGCCACTGTGAAGTGCCGTTAATTTGCACGCCAAACAACATACCGTCGGAGATTCCGCTCAAGTCTGCCACGCCTACTTCGAAGTGGAACTCTACCTTGGGCAAATCAGGTACTGCAATCTGATACTCAACAAAAGTGGCCCCGTTAAGGTTGTTTCGCGTAGGAGGAATAGTGAGCAAGGCACTATTGCGCAGTTCTTTGCCGACCGAAGCCCGACCCACACTCACCAAGGCTCCATTGAGCAGGGGGTAGTCTCGTTCGTAAAGCACACCTTTGCGGGCTTTGGGCAAGTCAGCTACAAAGTCGAACCAACGGGTAGAAACCGCATCTACCTCGAAGTATCCGTACTTTTTGTCGGTAAGCGATCCAAGACCGAGTTTGTAATTCGCAGGCAACTTTTCGATATGGATGAGGGATTTGGGGCGGAACGCTTCCGGAGTGAGCCAATACTCATAGTTTGGGTCAAGACCAAGCAAACTTTTGTCGTCATAGGCTGGCCAGCCGCTGATGAACTGGTCTGTTTGCAGAGTATTGGTATTGCGAACACGCTCGTATACTTTTTTGCCGTCCTCAACCAGACGCACAAGTTTGCCGTCTGTCTCGAATGCCGCTGTGCTGGAGCCGTCGGAGCTACGGAAGCGGAAGAAGTCGTCGTTCCACTCTGTGGACCAATCGGGTTGATACTTCTTTTCCTGCCAGCGGCGGAGTTGCCTCAACAGATCGAAAGTACGAGTGCGGTCACCGGCCAGATTGGAGGGAGATACGACGACAACTGCTGGGAGAACACCCTGAGCCTCGTAGCGCCTGAGGTAGGTGACATAGTCGGGCTCGTCTGCGGCCGGTTGATCGAGAAAGCCATAGGACAAGACCTGATCGCTCATCAGGTAGTTCCCCAACGGGTGGGGCTTGTAGTTGGACGCCCAACGCTGGGCGAGCCAGTTAAATTGCCCGATGATTTCATTAGTGCTTTCTCCACCCCAGACGACCGCCGGAAAGGCCTGAATCAGATCTTTGTGGAGCTGGATGATACCTTCCATGCTGTTCATGCCTTCAACGAGACCGCTGCCGTCGTTGATAATTGCACCGCCAGCGTCCAAATGGATCGCATCTGGCTTGATGTTCTCGATGGCCGGGCGCAAGCTATCGATGAACAATTTTCGGAAGCTCGAGCTGGCGGGCGACACGTACGCAACACGCCGCAAATTGCCGGGTGGAAATTCGTCCCACAACCAGCCAATGGGCCTTTGGTCGCTTGGGAGTTTCATCTGGTATCTCTCGAAGTTTTGATACTGCGGGTGCACCTGGGAAATACCCAAAAGATTTGAATGCAGCATGACGCGAAAGCCTAGCTTGTGGGCATATTCGACGAATTCCTTGGCCCGTTTTGCTGGTGTGTAATCCGGGTAGTAAATGTCAAAGGGCTGCTCACGCCAATCCACATAATGGATCAGTGTCTGAGCGGGAATCAGTTCTTTCGCCAGCCGGTCCAGAATCGCGTTGTCTGTTACGAAGACGAGGGCCACGGCACGGATGTCTTTGATCCAGGCCCGTTCGCCTGTAGGAGCCACAAAGGGATGGGTTTGACTCATGCGTTGCTTGTAGCGCTCGGCTGGCTTTCGCCAATTTCCCTCAAAGGCAGCAAAGCGCCACTCGGTAACAGGCAGCTCAGTTGCATTCGTGTATGGGCCTACGGCAAAAGTCTCTACGGCGACGTCGAGAGTTCCCGTTTGGGAGGTAGCGTTGAGTCGTTTGAAGCGAGGAGTTTGGTCTGCCGAATACATCAAGAGTGTGCCAAGCTTTCCCTCATACACAGTCATCTGATTTTCCCAATGAACTGGATAATCCAGGCTTAACAACCCATATTCGTCGCGTTCATCGAAGTAGGTTCCGGTTTGACCAGGTACAAGCAGCCTGCCTGGGCCGGTAGCCAGGCCTGAGATGCCCCACGTGGCGCTGATCAGACCAGGGTTATTGGTTTTGGCTGAAATGCGGAGGACAATTTCATCGTCATGACCTAGACCCACTGTGTAGATGAGCAGGCTGTCGGCATTGGCAAATTCGATGGTTGCCGTTGGCTGGGCGGAATCGGAATTGTCCAATTTCCAAGGACCCGCAACAAGCACAGCAGCGCCAGGTTTCAACTCTGTAATCGAAGTCAGCCGCGTGCTTGCCCGAGTTATGTATTCTTCTTTTGTGAGTCGATTGAGGACAGAAGTCAGAAGCCCCTGTTGAAAACGAATTTCCAGAGAGGGGGTTTGCGCGATCAGGGTGGATTGCTCCAGACGAAGGCTGGACTGAGCTCCCGCGATGGATGCGAGGAGAAGCAGTAGCGAAACCAATCGAAGCTGATACATCATACTATTCACTAGAGATCGGCCACACTCCAAGTTGAGTATAGAATATCCGAAAACATCAGGCAATCACACTCATTTTTTGAGCCAAGAGTACTATTGAATTGCGAGTGTCACCTGAGGCTGACTGGGAGAATTGCCGATCTTTACTTCGACAGGGATCGCATTGCCTCTGGCCGCTAGCAGCGGCACCCGGACGTTGATCTGCATGAGGCCAGAGTAGCCGGGGGCAGCACCGCTAAAGAGGACTTCGGCATTGCGACCGTCAATGGTGACGCTGACAGCCTGTCGCACCGTTCGTGAAGCATCACGGGCGAGTTCTCCGGTAAGGGGATTTC
>CAZZGS010000033.1:0-11533 GCA_964653845.1 uncultured Bryobacter sp. | reverse complement strand
GCCGTAGAGAACAACAACGGCGCCGCGGCGGGCGGAATTTTGAATTGTCACCTGCGTTCCATTTTCATTTAATGCGGCAACGAGCCCCGTCCCAGTGCCTGTTGTCGTGAATAGGCGCGGCATGGCATTGACTACGGGCGCGGTGATAGAAGAGATTATCGCCCCATTGCGTTCTACTTCGATGAGAACGACATCGAGTTTGGCGATTTCAAAGGGAGCGATCACGTTGATCTGGTTGGGGCCGGCAAAGAGCAGAGGCGCTGGAAGTCCTGCAAACAAGATGCGGATTCCAGATAGCTCGGTAGCGATGCGTCCAGCCGAGACTCGGGTTCCTACATTCTCCGGTGGGCCAATTCCAGCGCCGAAAAGAGAGAGCATCTGCCCGGGAGCAATTGGTCCGAGTTGGAAGGCTGCCGCATCGGCCAAGGCCAGGTCGCTTATTCCCTGGATGAGCAGCCGTGAAGGCCGTACGCCATTTACAGGGGCAGTAGTGAGTGCTATCTGGCGGCCTTCGGTATTGCGGTTGATGTAACCGATAAAGTTCTTGTCGCGGTCTACTGCGGATGTAGCCAGGGGCATGCCGGGCAGCCAGCGGTCTGGGGCATCAAGCGTGAGGCTGATCCGGTCCCCCATCGGATGCCTCAAAGACACCACGTCGGGATTTCTTTCGAGAATTAACGCATGCATGCCAGGGCTCAAGGGTTGGCCCGAAAAACTGCTCTCAAAAGTACCGGCAATGAGGTTGAGATCCTTGCTGTAGCTGATGAATCCGTTGGGGACGATTTGGGAACCGACGGTAGAATAAGGCACCTTGGTATCCCAGTTGGCAATCGTTGTGATGTCTCCAAATCGGGTTCCTGCCAGGTCATGATTGATGCGAATAAACTCATCCAGCGATTTCCCCGCCTGACGGGCTGTTACCGCGCGCTGCATTGACTGAGCCAAGTCAACCCATTGGGGATCGGGGCTTCGAGTCGGGGTCCCAGGCCAAAGCAGGCTTTGGTGGTAGCCAAAAATCGTATTCCAGGTCAAGACTTCGAGGGTCTCAGTATAGGAAGAAATTTCTAAATTGTGTTGATAGAAAAAAACTTTGTCGTGGAACAGAAAGCTGGCAATGGGGAAGGGTTCCCAGTTGCCTGGGCCCAATAAATCGTTGGCCGGACTGCCGACTCCCCACTGGACATCCTGTGGACGGAAGATGGAACGCTGGCTGGAAAGGGCGGAACCGAAGAAGCCCCAAAGCCGGTTGGAGAGACGGTCCCAGCCACCTTCGGTTGCAAAAAACAGATTGGGGGCTTTTCCGGTCAGATCCAACCATTGATCGAAGTACTCAAAAGGGGATTGAGCGGCAGGATTGAGGTCGATAACTTCATTGCGCGAGCCCAATTGGTCGAGGAAAATAGTGTCGATCTCTGCTTCGTTTCTCCACTGGCGCCAACCTTCCTGGATGCGAGTTTGGGTTCTAGGCACCGATGGCGAGACGACGTAGCCGTCGTTGCTGATGATTCCGTTGCCATAGGTTTCCACAACGGGAACCCCGGCCGGGGCCTGCACCATCAGCGAGGTAAGGTCGGCGTTGGTGAGAGAACGCAGTGTCGGAGAGGATCGGTCCCACCAGGAGTAATTGGTGTGGGGCATTACGAATGAGCCTTGGTTCCTGGCGGCGACAGCAAAGCGGCGCAGATCTTCGGTTGTGCCATAGGCGGGGTTGGGCGGCAGATGATCGGGATAGCTCTTGTCGTGGCCCCCCGGCTGGAAACCAACCAGATGGATGAGTGAGGGGCGCTGAATCCGATTGAGGTCGCTGGTCCATTGGGAAATGGTGCGGCCAAATACCTGAAAATCAGCACGTACCATCGGTGCCCTGGAGAGGTCTTCGAAGCGTTCGCCCAATTTTTCTTGTACTGACGGATAACGATTAATGCCGTTTTCGACCCGATAGCCCTCAATCACCGACTCAATTGTGCCGCCTACCTGCAGGCGGAGGAGCGGGCTGGAAAAAGTCTCAAAGCTACGAACCCTGGTGTTAAAAGAGTGAGCTGTGGAGTAAGACCCTGCAGTCTGAGCATCATTGTCGAAGAGCCCAATCAGCACTTGCCGCACAGGGCCGTTGGGATTGATGCTTCGAACCGATAGGAGGCTGCCATCGATATCAACGCCCATCAGGTCGGCAAAGCATAGCTGACCGGGGTAAGTTTGAGTCGCGCTTCGCCGTCCATTAAAAAAAGAAGGGAGGAGGCGAACACCAGGAATCAAGAGGGGAAGAAAAGCAGCCTTGATCGAAGTGCGCCTCAACAAAAGGCTGCCAGGCCAGCCAACGGCTTCGATGATGCCATTGGTTCGATTCTGAATCTGCAATTGCATGTCAAAGCTGGAGCGGTCAGAAAAGAAGAGAGTCGCCAGAGCTGTAGGGTGCGCGGAGTCGGCTGAGTTGTAACGAAAGGTGAGAGTCCGTGCAGCAGGATCCCAGACGTATTGAAAGGTATTGGATGACTGGGGGGCAAAAGCGCAACCGCCGGTAAATTGATTGATTTGTCCACGAACTACGTTGGCTGTCCAAAGGCAACCGGCCTTTGAGCCGGAGGTGAGTTCAATATTCTTTTGTCTGTCGATCAAGGAGAGAATCTCGCCATTCTGCTTGCCGAAACTGACGGAAAAAAACTGATTTCGGACCTCCATCCGATCTGGACTGGAATCCACAAAGGTCAAGTCTGCTTGGGCTTGGCAAAGTGGGGAGGCCAGAAAGATGCAGAGTTGGCCAATCCAGCTCAAACGAAGCAACATATATATTAGATAGCCTGAATGGAATTAAGTTTCGGTGATTTGCACAGGTAGGGATTTGGACGTACGAGGAAAGACGAAAGCAGTAGAATAGCGTCTTGATTGGATTCACATTCTTTTAATACGGTATCAGTAATACTTAAACCTAGCCTAGATCTTCTGATGTTTGCGCGAAGATGACATAGGCGTATAAATAGAGCTTAGCATTTGACGAAGTATAACCTTAGGGCTACGCAACCTTAGATATGCATGAGTGGTTTTGAGATGAGCCGAGCAGGTCTTTTGCCTAGCCCCTAAGGGCAAAGCTACATTGACTTGGAGGGTCCTAAATGTCAACATACTTTATGGAATCTTCGCAATGAAGTTGCTGAAAAGACATGAGAAAGCTGCTTTGGAGAACCCCTGCCGCGCTTACGCCGGATCGGCACTTTGAGCGCCAGTAGTTCTCCCAAATCTACGCTATTCGAGGTTCTCTGTGTTGCGATCCCGAAGGTGCTCGGAGGGCTAAGCCAAATGGTGATCAGCCTGGTCTTGGTCAGAGCCATGGGGCCAGCGCAATTTGGGATGGTTTCGGTTGCATTTGCCAGTTCGATCTTGCTGGATTCGATTTTCGGATCGGCAATTGACATGTGCGTGTTTCGCTTGGCACCCCTGTTTTTGAAAAGCGATTCGACACACGCGCGGCAAATCGAAAAAGCGGGAATGTTACTAAAACTTGGAGGAGGAATTTTACTACTTCTTCCACTTTTGGTATTTCTGGGTCCTCTCAGCTCCTTGTTGTTTCAGGATGCGAGCCAAGGATCACTCTTGCTCTGGAGTTATGGGGCGCTGATTGGATTGCTACTGATCCGGTCTTTGCAGGCCCATTTCCAAGTGGAAGGACGCTATGTCCAGTATGGGGTGTCTGATTTTGCCTATACGCTGTTACGCTTTGGAGGAGTTGGAATTATTTTAGTTTTGATAAATAATATCGCACCGAGCCAAGTCATGATGGTCTATTTTTTGGCAGCACTCACAGTCACTGTGGGAGGTCTTCTAATCTGGGCGCGACCGCTTCTGATGGCCCCATTCCGTATGCAAGCACTGTCGGAACTGCTGGTTCCGCTGCGTTCCTATTTGCCAACAATTGTGGCTGGAACGCTTGCCAGCCGGACTGATATGTTTTTTGTCACCACTTTTGTAGGAGTCGCCGAAGCAGGTATTTATGGTGCGGCGCAAATGTTCGCCATCGTTCCTCAATTGCTGGGTTCTTATGCTGCGGCGGTCTTCAGCCCCAAGATCCTTACTCTTTGGAAACAAGGGGAGCTACGCAGAATGTACCCTCGCTACCAAGGCCTACTGTTCTTGTTGGCGGTCGTTTTGTATGGGCTTGTGTGGATTTTGACGGGGCCGTTCGGATCTGTGCTATTTCCTGCGGCTTATGGCAGATCTAGTACTATTGTGTTGATTTTGCTACCTGCCGGTCTAGCCGCAATGATAAATTTTCCCCTTACAATACCAATACTGCTCTACACGAGGCCCAGATTTTTGATGATCGTTGATTTGATTTCGATTCCGTTGCTAACTCTCACCTACAGCCTGGCTCTTCCGGGAAAAGGTGCTGCGGTAGCAGCGGCGATTTGCTCGGGTTGGGCAGTGCTTCGGCTTTTGTTTTACCAGGGGCTGGCCCTCCGACTCTTGCACCAGGACCCCATCGGGGAAATCTGGTTTCAGACTGAATCAGGGAGGCAATCCCTTGGAGTGGCAAGTTCATGAACTTGAAAACATTGATTACTATACTTCTTCAGATACCGTTAATTTGGGGTACGGCAGTTTTTGCCCAAGAGCCTGTGACGGCGTATCGGCTGCAGTCTGGAGATATTGTTGACGTACGCTTTTTCTACAATCCTGAGATCAACGAGCAAAACGTACAAGTTCGTCCAGATGGGAAAATTTCGATGCAGTTGATCGGAGATGTACAGTTTGCAGGCAAAACCGTCGATGAAATAGGCCGGGCAATTGAGGAGGCATTCACAAAAACACTTAAGAGTCCTAGGGTAAGTATTCAGATTCGGGGCTACGCATCCCAGAAGGCATATGTCGCGGGGGAGGTACCCCGGCCGGGAACAATTTCATTGGGGACTTCGATGACAGTCATGGCAGCAATTTCGGAGGTGGGTGGTATTCTTCCTCGCGGAAACCGTCAAAAAGTGATCCTGATTCGTAAAATGCCTGATGGAAAACCGGGACGCAAAGAAATTCAATTGTTTGTCGGCAAGCAACCAGCGCCAGATGCATTGTTAGCCTTGCAACCCTTCGACGTGATTCTTGTTCCAGAGACCAAAATTGCAAGAGTAGACCGGTGGGTGGACCAGTTTCTCCGTCAGACTTTGCCCTTCAATTTAGCAGCGGGCTTCACCTATTTGTGGCAAAATAATCCTGGAGCAGGGGGCACCACGGTGGTAGCACCGTTTTAGCAAATGCAATACGTAAACGAATCCGAAGTTCACTCTATCAGTTGGGGATTTTTGCAACAACTGCTGAAGCGCTATTACTTGATGATTTTGGCCATATTCCTGATCACTGTGATCTGTGGGTGGGGAGCACTGAACGTTTTCTTTAACGATCTGTTTGAGTCAAAAGCCGTGGTGTTGGTGAAGATCGGCCGTGAGACATCAGAAATGCCGACCAGTTTGGTGAATGGGAGTTTGCTCAGTCAGGGGGTTCGCATCCAGGACATCAATTCCGAGGTGCAGATGTTGAGCAGCGAATCGCTGGTGGCAAAAGCTATCGACAAGATTGGCCCAGACAAGTACAAGAGCATACTGGCGGAACCCACTTCGATCTTTGGATATCCGAAGTATGCCCTCAAGCTGACTGCTCGCCATTTCAAAGACCTTTATAAGGAAGCATTGATCGCGTTGAACCTGAAGAAGCGTCTGGACTGGCGAGAAGAAGTGATTTCGGGCGTGATCCAAGCAGTCAAGGTAGAGCCTGTCAAGGAATCGGATGTATTGATTTTGAAAGTCATGCTGCCCAGTGCACAACTGGCAATGGAAACAGCCCAGGAGATTCTGGCTGGCTACCTGAAGCTTCGATCTGAGGTGCGCCGCAACTCTGCTGCCCGTGATTACTTCACCGATCAAGTAAAGACTTACAAATCTCAGATGATGGATTTTGGAAATGAGCGGGCAAAGGTTCGGGAGAATTTCAGTGTCAGCTCACCGGGAGAACAGCGGTCTCTGCTTCTGAAACAACTCTCTGACCTCGAGGTGGAGCGTGTCGACCTCGAGGGCAGTCTACGGCGCCTCGGCCAGGAACAAGAGGACATGAGCCAGAAGCTGGCCAGGATGCCGGAGACGCTTACCAAGGAAGAAACTTTTACGCGCAACCCGACGCTGCAATCGCTCAAGGAGCGCATCACCAATCTGCAAATGGAGCGGGCGAAGATACTGGGCCGCTACAATACCGGCTCTGAGTTGGTGAATCAACTGGATGTGGAAATTCTGGCATTGGAAGGTGCCCTAAAGAAAGAAGCGCAGACGGTACTGGCAACGACGACATCGGAATCGAATCCTTTAAAGAAGGTTTTTGAAAAAGGTGTCGAAGAGCGCCGGATCGAAGTCGCCGGGCTTCAGAGCCGCCTTAAGAAGCTGGAAGAGCCGCTTGGCGAGATTCGCAAGAAACTCTCCGAGTTGAACAGGGCCGGTGATGCAGTGGAGCGAATCGAGCGCGACTATAGGGTAGCCGAGCAATCTTATTTCGCCTTTTATAAACGAATGGGTGAGGCACGTTTGAGCGAAGAGATGGACTCGAAGGATATCGCAAACGTGAGTGTTGTGAGCCCCCCAAGCCTCCCCCTGGAACCGATTTACCCTCGCAAGCTGTTCATTATGGGGATTCTGTTACCGGTTGGGCTCCTGCTGGGCATTGGTGTTTCGGCACTGATCGAGTCGATGAACGATCGAATCCGCGACGAGCACGACCTTGGGCTGATTGCGGATCTACCTCTATTGGGTTTTATTGAGATAGATATGGGGCAGGGCCAAGGCGAAACAGTGAAAAAAGGGCGGAGGAAAAGCTAAGTGGCTGCACCCGCCCAAGCACTGGACGCACGACTAAGGGAATCCCGCTTGTGGGAGCGCCTAAAGTGGATCCTGTCCGCTTTGGCGAGCCTACCATTAGTTGGCGGCATTGTTGTTGCCTCTGCACAGGTTTCTCCGTGGGCCGGACTTGGAGCCGTGGGTGGGATTGGGGTCTTGTTGGCGATGTTTTTGTCCCCAACTGCGTCGCTTTTAGCTGTGGCCATATCGCTTCCACTTGAACGTATCGGACGGATAACAGAAGATTTTAGCTCTTTTACGATTTCTTTGAGCCGAATCGTGGGTCTGATTGCGCTTATAGCTTTAATGGTTCAGGTGGTATTAGTAAAGCGGAAGTTGCGCTTCGGGTTGGCTCTCTGGCTTTATGGCGGATATACGCTGTTGGCCATGGTGGGCACGGCCTGGGCACTGCAACAACAAGACGCGATTCGCGATTGCCAGCGGATCATCGGCAACCTGCTTTTCTTCTTCCTGATAATCAATCTGATCACCCGGTTTGAGTTGGTGCGGCTTTCGGTGATGTTTTGGCTGCTTTCTAGCACGGCCTCCAGTTTTTATGGAATTTATCAGTATCACCTGGGCTCTGTAGTCGGTGAAAACCAGATGGGATCGACGAGCACCCGTTTTAGCGGGGTGGTGGAAGACGACGCTGAAACGGCGACGCTTGGGACGAAAGTCAAGCGTGCTTATGGGACGACATCGCACCCTGGATTGTTTGGGTTGAACCTGGCGATGACCCTTCCGTTTTTTGTGTGGGCAACTCGCGGGCAGCGGACGCTTGTGAAGTTCGCATGGCTGGCGGCGATGGGCGTATGCAGTTACGGAATCCTGATTTCCAATACGCGATTCACTATGTTGATCGCGGGGCTCATGATTCTGCTCACCCTGATACGAGGCTTATGGGATCTCAAACCAGCGGTATTTGTGGCGCTGGGTATTCTAGGCCTGTCGGCCCTTCCGTTGATCCCTTCAGACGTCTACATGCGAGTGTTTGACCCGAGACTGTACTCGGCGGATAAGTCTGCCGCAATCAGGATCCGCTTCAAGATGCTGGACAAGTCGCTTGAACTGCTGATGGAGCATTGGGCGCTGGGTATCGGAGTTGGCAACCAGGACATTATCCCGATGATGATTACCGACGAGCTTGGTGGCAGGATCACGCCAGACGGGGTGAAAGCCTCGGCGCATAACGAATTTGTCTGGACGATGGTGGAAGTGGGCCTATTTGGCTGGCTTTTGCACTATGGATTTGTGGCGCTCATTATTGTCGCGAGTTTTCGAGCAAGCCGGCGTCAGGAGCGCGCCGTTGGCAAAGACGATCAATATTATTTTTTGATCGCAGCGCAAATTGTGTTGCTTTGCGTTCCGCTTTACGGAGCACAGAGCGAGGTTTTTCACTACGCGCTCAAAGGCTGGTGGTTTGCGGCGGGAATTGTATGGGTGATCTGGACAGCGGTGAAGGACATGCCGGCACGGCAAACGATTGCAGTACAAGGAAAGGAATTGACGGCATGAGCGAAATCGACGTTTCAGTGATTCTGGTTGGCCTGAATACCCGTCAGTTCGTTTACAACTGCATTCAGTCTCTGATTGCATCCGAGTGGGGCGCTTATCGCTTTGAAATCATCTATGTCGACAATGGCTCGAAGGATGACAGCGTGGAAATGGTACGGCGCGAATTCCCGGATGTGGTTCTGATTGCCAACGAATCGAACCGGCACTTTTGTCCGGCTGGAAATCAAGCGGCTCGGGCTGCCAGCGGCCGCTATCTTTTTCATCTCAACAACGACACGGTGGTGGAACCGGACGCAATCGCAATGCTGGTCCGGTTTCTGGATGCAAAGCCTGAAGCGGCAGCTGTGGGCTGCCGGCTTCTCAACCCCGATGGGAGTGAGCAATGGTCGGCGCGCCGCTTTCCCGAGTGGTACAACGGCTTGCTGGGCCGCAGATCCGTCTTAAGCGAGTGGTTTCCGCATTCTAATGTGGTTCGCCGCTACCTGTACAAGGACGAGATGGAGGGAAGCGCCCCATTCCAAGTGGATTGGACGCCTACCGTTGCGATGCTGATCCGCAAAGAAGATTACTGGGCTGTAGAAGGGATACCGGAAGAATTGTATTACTGGCACGAAGCGGTTTTCTGCTTGCGACTCGGCAAACTAGGCCGGCAGATCTGGGTGGCACCGGCATCGCGAATCTGGCACTACGAGGGGCATGGCGGCGGCGTGCGCACCTATGCGGTGCGACGCTGGCATATCGAAAATTTCAGATATGGTGCATACCGGTTGCACTGCGAGCGTTTTGGTCTGACGGACCGGCGCCCTACGAGTATCCTTACCGCCGTTTCGCTGAAAGCCCGCGCTGCGGTGCAACTGACGATGTTGTGGCTTTCGGCCCGGATGGGGAAAACAGCGTGACCCAGAAGAGAACAAACAAATACAAATTGAAGGGCTCTACTTGTTCAAACCCCGAACAGACTAATGCCCCAGGAGCAAAAAACCAATGAGCAAGCCAAAGTACAAAGGCGCGATTCTGGCCGCCGGACGAGGCACCCGAATGCAGCCATTCAGCGAAGTCTTTCCGAAGCCACTGCTGCCTGTCTGCAACAAGCCCATGATCCAGCACCAGCTCGAACATATGGCCTCGCTGGGTATCGAGGAAGTTGTGGTTCTCATCGGACACAAGGGTTACGAAATTGCTAAAACCATTGGCGATGGCAGCACTTACGGCGTTGAAATTCGTTATGTCGAACAGGACCGGATGCTCGGCATTGGCCATGCTGTTGGGCTACTTGAGCGCGAAATAGGAGACGACCCATTCCTGCTGCTTCTCGGTGACATCTACTTTGTGCCTTACGAGTTTGAGCGCATTTTCTCGGTTTACGAAGCGCAGGCCGGCGGAGCCGTACTGGCCACGCGCGAAGAAAACAACGTGAGCGCGATTCGCATGAATTTTGCGATCCTCCAGGATGCCGATGGCATGGTGATACGAGTGATCGAGAAGCCGCGTCACACCCCCAACAGGTTGAAAGGGGTCGGTGTGTACCTGTTCAATCCCTCTATTTTTGACGCTATCCGGCGCACTCCCAGAACCGCTCTGCGGGATGAATACGAACTCACCGATGCCATTCAGGTGATGATCGAAGACGGGCACCCGGTGCGAGTGGCTAATGTTATCGAACAGGACATCAACCTGACATCACCTGTCGATCTGCTGAGGGCGAATATGGTGCATGCCCGCCGCTCTGACCCTGCCCTCCGCATTGCCAGCAACGTCCAGATTCACTCCAGCGCTCAGGTTTACAACAGTGTGGTGGGCTGTGGAGTTGAGATTGTCGAACCGATCTCGATTTTTAATTCACTTTTGTTTCCGCGAACCAAAGTCACCTCAAAGGTTTCGCTTGACCGCGTGATCATCACGCCGCAGGGTGTGATCGATTGCCGGCCGTTTATTGAGGTGAGTGAACTGACAGGCAGTTTGGCGGCCAGCGCCACGGCATAGAAGAAGAACCAATGACAGAAGCACAGCACAAAACGGTAGCCAAGGCAGGGTGGAAGCCCGCACTGTGCCTGCTTGTGATCGCTCCCGTAGCAGGGGAATTGATTACCAGCTCCGCTCCCCCGTTCGTATTTTTCATACCTTGGGTTTTCACTCTATTTTCGCTGCTATATGGTTGCGGGGCCATCCTGGTTCGAGAGTTCTCGATACGGTGGCAAACTGGCTGGGCGGGAGTTCTCTTGATGGGAGCGTCCTACGGCATCCTTGAGGAAGCACTGGGCGCCAAGTCATTTTTCGACCCCCAATGGCGCGCGCTCGGCCTCCTTGGAGTACATGGCCGCTGGCTGGGCGTAAATTGGGTCTGGACCCTTGGCCTCACCTTGTTTCATTCTGTATTCTGCATCGGTCTTTCGATACTTACCGCCTCCTTGCCCTTCCCCGCTGCCCGCAACCAGCGCTGGCTTGGCAACAAGTCCCTGGCTGTGGTTGGCCTACTTTACTCTTTAGTGCTAATCTTGTTTTTCCAGAAAGGAAACGAGAACCAATATCGGGTCTCGGATTTCTATTACGGGATTTCAATTGCCTTTGCGGCCAGCTTCGTTGCAGCCGCCTGGTTGGCTCCCCGGAGTGAGTCCACCACAAAAGAAAGCTCAAGCGTACCTTACACGTTTTTTGGTTGGCTTGGGTTCGGTTCCGTCCTCTCGTTTGTTCTTATCCTGTACGCCGTGCCCTCGACAGGAGTCTCTCCGTGGTTGACAGGAGCCTTGCTCACTGGTTTGGGTCTGGCTATGTTCTTTTTTTTGTCGCGCTGGTCCAAGTCTGGTTCTCTGGCTCTAAGCTCGCGCCAGGAAGTCGCCCTAGTGTGTGGGGCAATCGGTGCCTGGGCGATTCAGGGCCCGTTTCAGGAATGGAATCCAGCCCGCAAAGATTCCGCTGCCGGCATGAGCATGGTTGGAATCGGATGCTTGATTTTTATGTTCTGGCTTTGGCGGCGAGTCCGCCGAACTAACACAACTGAATTGAAAGGAGAAAGTTATGCCAGCTAGCGCACCAGCACCTGGATATGTGGTCAATACAGAAATCGATCTGCGATCCATCACTGAACAGGGAGCTATTTCATATTTTTTTCAACGGGTGTTTGAAATCTCTGTTGCTTCTATTGCACTCATTATTAC
>CAZZGS010000032.1:0-16562 GCA_964653845.1 uncultured Bryobacter sp. | reverse complement strand
ATTCTGGAAGGCGGCATCCTGGCCGGGGTCGGCAACGGAGGTGCGGAAGGCGCGGAAGCCATATTCGACACAGGCGCGGGCGTTTTCGACCAGGTTTACTTTCTTGGGGTTGGGAAAGCCCGTGCAGTAGCATTCAATGTGATCGCGCGATTGGCCGCCGATCAGTTCGTGGACGGGGACGCCGAGGGCCTTACCCTTTAGGTCCCAGAGGGCGAGGTCGAGAGCACCGATCGAGTGGGTCTTTTCACGGCCGGCCGGATAGAAGAGGCCGCGGAACATCAGTTGCCAGAGGTGATCGATGCGGTTGGGGCTTTGGCCGATGAGCTGGGCGGCGAGTTGCTTGACCAGATCAGGGGAGCCTCCTTCGCCGATGCCGGTCAGGCCCGCATCGGTCTCAATGGTGACGACATGGAAGCTCTGATTCACCATGGGGCGGGTGATGGGCGATTCGTAGTAGCGAATGCGCGTAATCTTCATGCGCTTCAATTCTGCGCTCGCTTTTTCAGCGAGAGGAAAGGCAAGTGCGGCACCTTGGAGGAAATTGCGACGTGACAGTTTCATAAGCTTCGATCTTTATGTTATATCTGATTTACTATGCGAAAGCTGTTTAGTGTTGTTGCTTTCGCATCTGGACTCTTCGCCCAGATCCCCGTCACCGATCCCCTCGTCATAGCGAAATGCTCTGGATGCCACAGCAAAGATGAGAAAGGGAACCTCAGCCGGATCTCGGAACTTCGATCCGCGCCTGAAGGTTGGCAGCAAGCCCTCAAGAGGATGGTGCGACTTCACGGGCTCACACTCTCTGCCGACGAAGGACGGAAGATCGTGCAATACCTGGGCGATCAGCATGGACTAGCCCCGGAAGAGGCAAAGCCCGGCATCTATTATTTTGAAAAACGGCATCTGGATCAGGAGAAATATCCAGAAGTGGTGCGAGAGGCGTGCGTGAGTTGCCATCCCTATGGCCAGGCGATGAACTGGCGCCGGACGGCCATCGAATGGGACCTCCTGGTAAACATGCACATCGGGTACTTTCCGGTAGTGCAGTGGAATAGCTTCACCGGATCGATGCGCGGGCCTGGGGCACCTGGAGCACCGCCGGTACCGGGAGCCGATACGCGAACTCCCGTTGAAAAAGCAATCGAGCAGATGAAGAAGGACTTCCCGCTCGACACTAAAGAATGGGCTGAATGGACTGCCTCGCGTAGACAAGCGAAGCTTGCCGGTCGTTGGTTGCTGAGTGCATCACAACCGGGTAAAGGCGGCTTTGTTGGCGAGGTCACAGTTGAGCCTGGCGCGACCCCGAATGAATGGGTGACAAGATCTTCGATGACCAGCATCGAAACTGGCCAGACGGTGACCCGCGCGGGCAAGAGTGTTCTGTACACGGGATACTCGTGGCGCGGCCGCAGCGGCGTTAAAGATAATGCAGTGCGCGAGGTGATGTTGGTGTCCCGGGATCAGGGCCAGATTGAAGGCCGTTGGTTCTGGGGTGCTTATGACGAAACAGGCCTTGATGTGAAGCTGACGCGGGCAGAAGAGCGCCCTTTGATTTTGACCACTTCGCTGACTTCGTTACGCATGGGTTCTACTGCAAGCTTCAAGATTTACGGTGATCAATTTGCCTCAGGCCTTACGCCAGCAGATCTCGATCTGGGTGCCGGTGTCACTGTGAAGCGGATAGTAAATCAGTCGCGCACCACAGTTGAGGTTGAAGTTGAGGTCGCGGCCAAGACGGCGCTGGGCTTGCGCGATATCGCAGTGAAGCGGGCTGTGATGCCTGCAGCAATCGCTGTGTATGACACGGTGGATTACATCAAGACTTCTACCGATACGGCTCTGGGCCGGTTAGGCGGCGGCAGTGGTGTCTTTACCAAGGGCTATGTTCAGTTTGAAGCAATTGGCTACAACCGGGGCATCGACGGCAAGCCAAACACGATTGACGATATCAAGCTGGGGCCAGTGAAAGCTGAGTGGTCTATGGAAGAGTTCTTTGCCATTTACGGCGATGACGATGTGCAGTTTGTCGGTGCGCTGGATGCAAAGACCGGGCTCTTTACTCCAAGTATCGACGGGCCGAACCCCAAGCGTAAATTCAGCCGTAACAACTATGGGGATGTCTGGGCAGTCGCGTCCTATAAGGGTGCCGATGCCGCAGTGCAAAAAGATGGCAAGCCGCTGACGGCGAAGTGTTATTTGCTCGTGACAGTTCCGCAGTATATGCGGTGGGATCAACCCGAGGTAGCTCAGTAATGCAATTGCAAGTATCAGAATTTCACCAGTTTGAAGCGGGCGGAAACCCCTTCCTTTATCTAGTGCCCAGCGGCGGAATTTTCGCTGTTGACGAGCTTTCGCGTAAGGCTCTGGCAATTGCCAAAGAGCAGCCGCGAGAAGCCAAAGAATTGCTCGATGCTCTGGTTGCCAGTGGTGCGACGGTGGAGGATGCCCGGGATTGCATCGAAGAGTTGGTAGGCGCACGGGCGCTTGGCCCCGAAGGCGGATGGAAAGAACCGATCGACGAAGCCCCGGCGAAGTTCCCTTTGCAGACGCTGGTAATCAATCTGACCAACCAGTGCAATCTGAGTTGCCAGTATTGCTACGAGTACGGCGAAGACAAAGTGGCGACGCCTGAAGGCAAGGCGAAGTTTATGGAATTGGAGACGGCCAAGCAAAGCGTCGACTTCCTGTTCAAAGAATCGGCCGGTCGTAATTCGGTTCACATCACGTTCTTTGGCGGTGAGACGTTGATGAACTTCCCGCTGCTGAAGCAGATTGTCGACTACTCGCAATCAGAAGCCAAAGTCAAAGGCGTGACGATTGATTATTCGCTCACCACCAACGCGACTTTGTTGCGCCAGGACATCATCGAATACTTGAGCACGAATGCGATTGGCGTAACCGTATCGATGGACGGCCCTAAGGAAATGAACGATCAGTTGCGCGTCTTTGCCAATGGCAAGGGCAGCTACGACATCATCGTGCCGAAGGTGAAGGAGTTGCTCAAGCACCATACGACGCGGCCGATTGCCGCGCGTGTCACCCTGACCAACGGAGTGAGAGACGTCGCCAAGATCTTTCATCACCTAAAGAACGAGATTGGTTTTCATGAAGTTGGGTTTGCGCCGGTTACCACCTCGCCCACCCGGCTTTATGCCATCGACGAGAAAGGTCTCGACGATGTACTCGGGCAGTTTGAAAAGCTGGCCTATGAGTATCTGGAATTCGCGCTGCGTGGGGAGCATCACGGTTTCTCTAACGTCAGCGACACCTTAAGTGAGTTGCATCAGGGGATTTCAAAATCGCACCCTTGTGGCGCGGGCCTGGGCCTGTTGGGCGTTGGCCCATCAGGCGACATATCGCCCTGCCATCGTTTTGTGGATAGCGATGAACATAAGCTGGGCCATGTATCTGAAGGCATGGACTCGACCAAACAACAGGACTTTTTGAAGCGTGGACACGTCAATGCCAAGTACGATTGTGAGTCTTGCTGGGCGCGTCCCGTCTGCGCGGGTGGCTGTTACCACGAGGCTTTTGTGCGCTATGGAGACACAGGGCACGCCAACCTGCATTACTGCGATTGGATCCGCGGATGGACAGATCTCTGCCTTAAAATTTATGGTGAGATCGCAACGCACAACCCCAGCTTCTTGAATCATTTTGATCAGAGGAAAGCATCATGAGGCACCTAAGGGCCATCAACAAGAAAGCCCGTCGCATTGACGACCTGCTTTCAACAACCGAAGGCGATTTTGTCGCTCTTCAGCAAAACAACGCAGCGCAGCGTCCGCACTATCCTATGGGTTGTTCGATCGTGTTTTCGCCGGGTTGGGAAGTAGATTCCACCGGTGGCACGGCAGGGCTTTGCCAGCCTGTGGAACGCGATCTCTACGATTGCTATATCAGTTGCTACTGGCCGGCACAGGTTCCAGACCATCTCAACAACTACCCTGAATGGACCAGCAAATGCGCTGCCGCCACTAAAGACTGGCGCAATATCGATCTGGTGTTCCCATAAAATGCAGCGCCGCGCATTTCTTTCTACAGTAGCTGCGGCTGGGTTGGCCCCGGCACAAACTGGTAAGCTTGGCACCCTCTTTGTGGGGGCCTGGCAGAAGCACGTTCTGGTGATCGACGAAGCCACCCGCAAGGTGACCGACCAGATCGAACTCAAGCTGGACGTCCCACGTTCTATCATGTGGAGCGAAAACAAGAAGAAGATCATCGTGCATTGCCAGAAAGGTTGCGGCTTCGAGATCATCGATGTCGCCACGCGGAAGTCTGAGCGAAGCTTCATGGTGGATACCGGCGGCAAGATGTATCGCCCCAGTGGTTTTGCCAACTCGCCCGACGACAAAAAGCTCTACACGTCTCTCTATACGGTTGAAAAGAAGATTGACCGCTTTGAGGTTTCCAAGCCCCAGTGGGCCATCATCGACATGGTGGGTGAGAAGATCGAGAAGCTGGTTGACCTGCCAAAAGATCAGCAACTGCGCGGTGGTGGTGGACGTGGCGGTGGTATGCGCGTCTCTCCAGACGGCAAGTTCCTCTACCAGTTCCGCGATAACGTAAACATCTATTCGACCGAAGACTTCAAAGAAGTAGACAAAATCGAACTTTCGAAGCCGCTGTTTCCAGGTATTGAGCGTGTCATGATCGGGCCCGGAGACGATCCGTATGAAGAACGCGGCACCATTTTGGGTTTCTTCAACTCAACCGATCCGATCGTCCACAAGAGCACTTTTGGCTTTGCGAAGTTTGACCTCAACAAGCGCACATTCGATTTCACCCCGGTAGGCCCTTCGACGACTGGAACATTGGGACTACGTCTGACTCCAGATCGCAGGACCGGCTACACCGTTGCCTTCAATGGCATGGGTGCCAACAGGCGCTGCGAATTCTGGACATTCGATATTGCCTCAAGGAAAATCACCAAAAGTCAGGAATTCGATGGGCGCAGCCGCTTTGAATTCAACATGTCTTCAGACGGAAAACTGCTCTACATTTACGGCGCTGGCAACACGCTCGAGATGTACGACGCAGCGACCCTGAAGATGGTGAAGGATTTAGACGTCAACACGGACATGACTTCAAACATGCTGGTTCTGCCGGGCTGATGAAGAAGTTCAAACGCTACGCATTCTGTTTGCCTTATCTGGCCCCGCATCTCGCGGGGCTTCTCTTTGTAACCGCGATCGGGCTCGCCTCAACGGCCTTGAGCCTGGTGCAGCCTTATCTGACCAAACTCCTGATCGATGAAGCGCTGCTCAAGAAAGACACCAACTCGCTTTGGCAGATTGCCGGCCTGATGGTGGGGACGAGTCTGATTGCATTCGCCTTCAATGTGAGTGCCGGTTATCTCTATACGCGTATCTCGGCAAAGGTCTTGTTTGCGATGCGCAGTGATTTACTCAAGCATCTGCACGGGTTGTCGCCGCGATTCTATTCGGAGTGGAAGACGGGCGATATTCTTTCTCGCCTGAACAATGACATCAGCGAAATCCAGCGCGTGGTGGCCGATGCTTTGTTGAGCGTACTAGGCAATGTGGGCTTTCTCGTGGGGAGCGTGGTGATTCTGGTCAGCATGGATTTGAAGCTTTTCGCCGTGGGAGTTGCCGTATTGCCTGTTGCAATGTGGGTGGCTTGGTGGTTCCGAAGTCTGCTGGTGGAGCGGGTGCGGGAGATGCGGGAGAGGTCGGCCGATATTGGGAGCTTTCTGCTGAACACGCTGCTCGGGCACCGCGTGGTGACAGCCTTTGATGCGGTGGGGCGCGAGGGTGCCTTGTTCTCGTCTCGAAACGATGGTTATGTGAAGGCACTGCTCAAAATGCAGTTGATCTCCTACAGTGGGTCTGGCTTGCCTGGCATGTTGCTTGCGCTCTCGACAGCCGCAGTGTTCTGGGTAGGTGGCAATCAGGTAATCGCAGGCACGATGACGGTGGGAACGCTGATCGCCTTTCTTGCTTATCACATGCGCTTGATGACACCGGTGCAGGCGCTGATGGGGCTCTATACGAATCTGGTGACGGCGCAGGTTTCGCTTGAGCGAGTGGAGAAGCTGTTTTCGACTGCTCCTGAAGTGACCGAGATACCGGGGGCGCGTGCGCTTGGGCGCGTCGTGGGAGCTGTTGAGTTGAAAGGTGTAAGCTTTCGCTACGCGCCAGAGAAGGCAGTGCTCGACCGAGTGGACTGGAAGGTCGGGGCAGGTCAGATTGGCCTCGTGTTGGGGCCGAGTGGGCGTGGCAAGAGTACGCTGTCAGATCTGTTGTTGCGCTTCTACGATCCGGCGGAGGGTGTGGTCTTACTGGATGGCAACGACTTACGCGAACTGAAGCTGGAAGACTTGCGCCGCGAGATTTGCGTGGTTGAACAGACACCGTGGTTGTTCCCGGTCAGTGTTGCTGAGAACCTGCGCTATGGCGACGAGAAAGCGACCGATGCGGAACTGCATGCGGCACTGGCGAGTGTCGGCCTGACTGAGACTTTTCCAGATCTAAATGCCATGGTGGGTGAGCGTGGATTGGCCATCAGCGCGGGGCAACGGCAGAGGCTCGCAATTGCGCGCGCATTGTTGCGCACGCCCAAAGTGTTGGTGCTCGATGAGCCTACAGCGGCCCTCGACGAGGCTAGCGAACGACTGGTGACAGATGGCCTGCGAAGGCATCTTCCCGACACAACGCTCATCGTGATTACACATCGCACGAAGCTGCGCGAGATTGCCGATACGATTCTGGACTTAGGGTGAAGACGATACCGAAAGTTGCCATTCTCGATAGCGGCGTTCATGTTGGGCATCCGCATGTGGGTGAAGTTGTTGCTGGATTCAATGCGACTGGCATGGGGGCAGAGAGCGATTGGCTTGACAGAATTGGACACGGGACTGCGGTGGCTGGGGCAATTCGAAGTCTGGCACCGGATGCGCAACTGATGGCTGTGAAGATTTTTGAAGGTGGCTTGCGAACGAATATCGACATTATCCTAAGGGGCGTCGAATGGGCGATAGATCAGGGTGCAGACTTGATCAACCTGAGTCTTGGAACGACGAACGAGGCCCATGCGGCGAGACTGAGCGAGTGGGTCTCCAAAGGCAGTATTTGGGTGAGCGCAGCAACGGGATATCCAGGCATGCTTGATGGGGTGATCGGCATTGATCTCGATGCAACGCTTGAGCGGCACCAGATTCGCGTCGTTGGGCCGATGCGGTTTGCGGCAAGCCCCTACCCAAGAGAGATCCCGGGAGTGAGCCGGGAGAAGAACCTGCAGGGCATCAGTTTTGCAGTGGCGAACGTATCAGGGCTACTCGCGGCGTCGTGGGGTTTACTCGAGAGCCCTGACGCCGCAAGCGCAGCCAGTGTGCTGGCTAATTTGCCCCATTGAGCTTCGCGGGTCGGCCCCAGGGAATTGGCCCTTTGCGGGCTGGCTGAGCGAACCTCTTGCGAATTGCGGCGAGAGCCTTGTTGTGTTCTTCGATGCTGTATTCGAAGACAGCACCTTCTTCACGGAGTTTCGACTGCAACTCTGTAATGTTGATGTCTTGTACGGCGACGTTGTCTTTGGCGGCTAGCGCTGCTGCAATACCGGCAGCGTGGCCAATGATCATGTACTGCGGCTCCATGCGCATGCTCGCATAGGAGATGTGGCTAGAGGAGAAGCAAACTGGCACCAGGAGATTCGCGGCTTCGGCCTTCTTCGGAATCATGATGCGGTAGGGGATTTGGTAGGGCTGCACCTGTACCTGTACGTCGCCTTCGTTTTCGACGAAGCCGCGATCATTGATAAAGCGCTGGATGTTGTGCGAATCCGAGGCATAGCTGCCCATGCCGATTGCGTCTGGCTTGGTGCGTTCTGTTTGCAGGTCTTTTTGTGCTGAGACGAAGTCGCCTAACATGCGCCGCGCTTCGCGGATGTAAAGCTGGTGTGGCCAGTGATTCGTGTCGAGGTACTCGTCTTTGGCCAGACCGTAGGAGCGCACTTCCTCTTGTAGTGACTTCGAGACTCGCGAGTCATTGGCGAGGAAGTAGTAGAAGCCTTGCTGGTAATCGATGTGCTCTTTCCAGATGCGCTCGCGCTCGGCGTAGCTGCCCTCCGGGTAGCCGTAGTTCTTGCCGATGTAGTCGGTGGAGAAGCCATTGCGGTTGTTGAGGTCGACCTTGCCGTTGGGGATGATGCGCAGGAGACTTACCTCGTTAAAAGTAAGAGGCCTCCCCATATAGGGCGTCATTGCCTCAAGATAATTGGCGAGCAGTTCGTACCGCTTGGGGTCGTAGCCTGATGGCTTGGGCCAAGGCAGACGATTCTCTGGAACATTGGTTGCAATGACGCGGAAGTTATAAGCCTGAATGCGCTTGTCTCCTGCGCCCGGTATGCCGCGGGGTTCGGTTGAGATCTCGGGCAAAACCTTGCCGTCCTTGCCCCGGGCAGGTACATCGACAGCGAACTGGTGACTTTCTGTGACTGCGCGGATACCCGCAAGTGATTCGCCATAGTCGCTGATGCCCTCGCGGCCATAGGTGTAGCTGACCTTAGCTTGGGCCATGAGGTCGCCTTCGTAGCTCGAGTCGGCAAAGAGCCTGGCGCGGAAACGAGCTCCATTATCGGTGTGGATTTCAGTGACTGTATTTCCGGACTTGACGACGCCGGCTTTTTCCTTGAGACGGTGTCGTTCAAAGAGAGTGACGCCAGCTTCCTTCAGCATTTCGCGAAAGATCGCTTCAGCAACTTTGGGCTCCGGCATCCAGGAGAGCTCGTTCAAATGGCGGTCCATGTTGTACTTGCGGCCCGCACGATAGTAGAACTCAAGAGCCATTCCGCCAATGACTTCCTTCTTGCCAGTGTCGGTGCCGGAAAGACCACCGGAGACCATGCCGCCGATATGGTTTCGCGGCTCAAGAAGTGCAGTCTTGAGGCCGTGCCGGGCGGCGGCGACGGCGGTCGCAACACCACCTGCTGTGCCACCATAGACGACAAAATCGAAGTCCTGTTGAGCTTCTGCCATGAAGGTACAGAGTATGAGTAGGGCGAATCGCATAGGTTGAATCCTTAGAATGTATCGCGAAGAACATGCGGACCGGGCAGATCGGTCGAGAGGAAACAGGTACACCCTATTTTGAGGGCGGCCTGAACTGAGGGTTGCGGACCCGTTCAGCCGTCTCCACACCAAAGACAGGAAGCGAATCGTCGGTGATCAATCCAATTTGTTTCAGCACCGAAGCCTGATCCCAATAGATATGCTCGTGGGCGAGCTTGCCGTCACGAAACCGCACGATGGCGACAAGCGGGATTTCAACGCGCTTGTTTGTTGGTGCAATACCAGGCAGCATCCAGGGCATCTCCTGCGTGTGAGTAAATGAGAAAATCATCTCGTCCACCAATTGGTCGGTGCCGATCGTGCGTGAAATGGGTGTCAGCGTTGTGTCGGGTGGCATGGTGGGAATAAAGCGCTGTGAGTAGAAGTCTCGCAGTGCCGCCTTGCCGTAACCGCCAGTAAGAGTAGGGATGTGATTGACGTATGCGTCGTCGACCATCGTGTCGAGTGTGGCTTCGGTGTCGCGCGCCGAAAATTCGTGAGCGGTGTGTTGCTCCCAAAGCTGAGCCAGATCTTGCGGGGACATCGGTAGGATTGTAGCGCGCCTGGCGGCGGCAATCCTACATCGCAGCGCGCAGACGTTCGCCTTCGATGGCCTTCTGCACCGTCTCAGCAGTACCGGCTTCGATTTCTTCGTAGGCCTCGACACCGAGAGCGGTAATCGCAAAAGTGCCGTTGTCGGTCTTGGTCACGTAGCCCTTCTCGCGCAAGTACCAGAGAGCAAATTCCAGATGCTCTTTCTCGATCCCGAGGACATCCTCAATCTCGCGAAGTTGAATGAACGGGTTGTCAGGCTTGCGAAGGCGCTTGCGATACATCACGGCCAGGGCCATCGTGCGTTTGCGGCGTTCCGCACCCGTCCCGTCTGCTTCCTTTTTGTTACGGAAGACATCCCAGGTCTGCTTACGCTTGGCGCTGCGCATGACATCATAAGCAGCCCGTTTTTCAAGGTCGCTCAGCGTCTGATATGCCTCGAGCAGACGCCGGAATTTCCCCTCGTCGCCGGTCTCTTTGTGGTCGGGGTGGTAGCGCTGGGCCAGCATTCGGTAGACGCGGTGGATGGTCTCGGAGTCGGCCTTTGGATTTACCTGGAGTACCTCATAGAGATCTTCGTCGTGATCCACATTTGCTTCGCCATTCTCACCGGCCTTTTCGGCTTCAATACCGGCCTGGTAAGACTTCTTACCCGTCACATTCATCCAACACACGACACCATTCCAAAGCTCGGTACTGCCTTTGGCTCCAGGGATCTCAATTTGCACGGCCATGCCAAGCGGCAGAGCTTTCAATACCTCAACGCACAAACCGGCTTCGCTTCGATTGACCAACTTCGCATCGAGCCGCGCCGCAAAGCGGCTGCCGGGTTCTGTGACAACAACTATGTTGCCACTATCGGCTTTGCGCTCAGTACCTTTTCGCCTTTTCTCGACCATATCCCGGCTTATCGACAGAACCAAAGCAAATCTGCATATGAAAAGGCTGAAGAGAAGTAGAATCAAACAAACTCGAATGCCATTGCCCCAACGACTCGCCTCACTTGACATCTTTCGCGGCATCACCATCGCCGCCATGATTCTGGTGAACAGCCCCGGATCCTGGAGCCATATCTATGCTCCGCTCGAACATGCCGAGTGGCACGGGTTCACACCCACCGATATGGTTTTCCCTTTCTTTTTATGGATTTCCGGGGTAGCCATGACGCTTTCGTTCGCCCGGCGCAAGACCAGTGGGGCTAACCGTAGCAACCTACTCCTCCATACGGCTCGCCGAGGTGCAACAATCTTCGCCATCGGACTTCTATTCAACCTCATCCCAAAATTCGACTTAGCTCACGTCCGCATCCCCGGAGTGCTGCAACGGATCGGTATTTGCTATTTCTTCGCCACCCTGATCTATCTTTACACCTCAAGACGCGGCCAGATCCTCGCTGCCATCGGGCTCTTGGCTCTCTACACAGGACTCATGTTCTTCTACCCCTTTCCCGGGGCGACGACTGACCGTTGGAGCATCGATTCCAACGCCGCGCGCTACTTCGACGGGATTATCCTCGAAGGGCACATGTGGAGCAAAACCAAGGTTTGGGACCCTGAAGGTGCGCTCTCCACAATCCCCGCCATCGTCACCGTGCTTTGCGGCATTCTCGCCTCGCAGTACCTAAAGTCAGGAGCAGTGCTTACTGCCCTAGGGCTGCTGTTGAGCCTGGTGATCCCGATCAACAAAAGCCTCTGGACCCCCAGCTTCGTGCTCGTCATGGCGGGCTTTGCTTCAATGATCTTTGGAGCACTACAGTGGTGGATTGACGAGAAGGGAAACCGCAAAGGCTGGAACTTCTTCGAGATCTATGGCACCAATGCGATCGTTTCATTTGTCCTGTCAGGTGCAATCGCACGCATCCTCGCAATGACTGGGACAGGCAAGCCAATCTTCGATCGACTTTGCACGATCGCATCACCGATCAACGCATCGCTGCTCTACGCGCTCTTGAACGTGGCCGCCTGCTTCAGCGTGGTGTATCTGCTTTACCGGAAGCGAATTCTGGTTCGCCTCTAAGCCAGTACCAAAGGGCGAATCCGCATACCGGGCAAGCGGCCGCAACCCAAAAAGCAAACTCGTAGTTCTTCTGATCGAAATAGCCGCCAAAGATGGGTGCGGTGATGGCCGTCAGGGCAGAAAAGCTGCCCGCACCAAGCCCTGCAATCAAGCCAGCGCGACCGTTGCCGAAGACGCTGGTCGCATAAGCAATGCCGCCCACGATAAAATTTCCCGTCACAAACATAGCGAGAAACAACTCAGCCATGAACCAGGGCAAACTCGTGATCGTTGGCGCCATTGCCAGCGGCAGGCTGAGGAAGACTCCGATCAAGAAAGCGCGCCGGCAGGCTTCTTCGACGCTCGTACCGCGCTTCACAAGTCGATCAATCCACCAGCCCCAGAAGAAGTAACCGCATTCCCAGCCAAGCGGTGGGATCCACAACACAGTACCCAGTTCGCGCTGACTCAGGTGAAAAACTTGCGACAGATAAAGCCCAGCCATGTAGAGGATGAAGCCCAGAGGCACAGCCCCAAGCGCATAGGCGGAAACAAAGGCGATTACCCGGCGATCGCGCCAGACAAAGTCAGTTGCTTCAACTTTCGGAGTCATTGCGAGATCGGGCCGCTCACATAGCGCCCACCACCAGATCAGCCACAGGATTCCAGCGCCGCCCGTGATCCAGAAAGCCATCCGCCAGCCGTAGGCAAGCGCGATTGGCGTAACGATGAATGGTGTCAGAATCGCCCCCAGTGATCCGCCCGAATAGCTTAGAGCAATCCCGCGAGACCTGCGCTCCGGCCCCAGCGTCTGCATAACGGTTCTGAGGGAACCGGGGAAAGTCGCCCCCTCACAGAAGCCCAGCCCTGTGCGCAAAATTCCGAAGCTCAAAAGACCTCCGGCCATCCCGTGAAGTGCGCTGGCAATGCTCCATCCTGCCACCGCCAGCGTCATCCCCTTCTTGACACCCAGACGGTCCAGTAGCATTCCCCACAGCGGGTTTCCCAACATATAGGCATAGGAAAACGCGGCAACAATCCAACCGTACTCGCGTCCGGTGAGGCCTGTCTCTTTCTGGATTGTGGGGATCAGGACTGCGATGGCATTGCGGTCGATATAGCTGATCGTGGACACCAGCATCATCGCCAGTGCCGGCGTCCACACTCTGGCTAGCTGCGACAATCTTCGATTCTATCCGCTTCATCCGCCAATTCTGTCGTTTCGTCGGAAATTCCCACACTCGTTTGCGAATTGCCAGCAAACTCGAACCATGAAGCCAAGCAACATCCTACTCACCGCGGCCGCCATCCTGTCCTTCTCGATTACGGCGCTCCAAAGCCAACAACGTTTTGACCACCTGGTTCGAGGCGACTTCTTCGCCGGTTTTGCCGGGAATGCCGAAGCTCTCGAGCGCGCCATGAAAGTCACCGAAGAGACGCTCAAAGCAAACCCGAATCACGCAGAAGCCCTCGTCTGGCATGGCTCCGGGCTCTTCTATCAATCGGGTCAGTTGATGAAAAAAAATGATTTCGCCAAGGGGATGGAACTCTATGGCCGCGGCATCGCCGAAATGAACAAAGCAGTAGAGCTCGAGCCGAAGAATGTTGGTGTTCGAATTCCTCGCGCTGCTGTACTCTCGACTGGTGCGCGGGGCATGCCGCCACAAATGGCCAAGCCACTTTTCGAATCGGTGATCGACGACTACTACACTGTTTATCAGATGCAGGAGAAATATCTCGACAAGCTGGGCACTCATCCCAGGGGCGAATTGCTCTTTGGCCTTGCCGACAGTTTCAGCCGGATTGGCGCAACGGAGAAAGCCGATTACTTCTTTGCTGAACTGCAAAAAGCACTTCCGAATAGCGCTTACTCCAAGCGTGCCGACAAGTGGTTTGAAACCAAACAACCGCTACCTGCCGCCCAGGCAACCTGCATCGGCTGCCACACTGGCAAATAGCTTATGCGTCAACTCTTCCAACTCTTACTCACCAACCTCGGCGTTGCGGTCGTCATCGTCATGGTGGTTGCAGTAAGTCTTCGCAATCCCAGGCTAGAGAACTTGCTCTGGCCTGGATCGATCTCATTTACCTATTCCACCGTAATCGGCTTCCTGTCCTGGTGGATCCTGCCGAAGGTCGCACCGAAGCTCGCCGGAAGCTCCTTCCTGCGCTGGGTGCAGCTCTTGTTGCTGCTGTCCGTCATTGCGATCTCGGGCGGTACGATCGCCTTCCTGCTGATGATTTATCAGCCCTTCATCCGCATGCGCATCGACTACACCTCTTCGATGGTCCTATGCCTCATTTTCACTCTGGTCATCGGTTCTATCTCCTATCTGATCGAAGACGCCCGACACCGCGTTCAGGCCTCAAGCCTCCAACTACGCACCCGCGAGCTCGAGCGCGAACGGGCACTGAAGGCTGCGGCAGACGCCAAACTGCAAAGCCTCGAATCGCGAATCCATCCCCACTTTCTCTTCAATACGCTGAACTCCATTTCGAGCCTGGTACGATCGAATCCGTCCGAAGCCGAAGCGCTGATTGAGCGTCTGGCCGCGCTCTTACGCTTCTCGCTCGATCGCCACGGCAATCTGGTAAGCCTCGCCGACGAGATCCAGATCACACGAGACTATCTCGATATCGAGAAGGCCCGCTTCGGCGACCGTCTTCTCTACAGCTTCGAGATCCCCGAGGAGTTACTCACGTCGCTGGTACCTGCGATGTCGCTTCAGACTCTAGCTGAGAACAGCGTCAAGTATGCCGTTGGCACGCAGCGCCAGGGAGCTGAAATTCACGTTCGGGCACGGCGCAATGGCAAAGAGATCGAACTTGAAGTCAGCGATACCGGCCCTGGCTTTTCGCCCGACAGTCTGCCCAGCGGGCATGGGCTTGACACGCTAAAGCAGCGTCTTGATTCCCATTTCGGAGAGGCCGCTTCGTTGTCGACACGAAGGTTAGATCCAGGCATGGAGGTGGCCTTCCGAATCCCGTGCTAACCGCTTACCTGCTGGACGATGAACATCTCGCAATTGAGCGTTTGACCCGCATGCTTGGGGCAGACCCGCGCATCCAGATCCTCGGCGCGTCCAAGGACCCGGTCGATGCAATCGAACAAATCGATGCCTTGCGGCCAAACCTGCTTTTTCTCGATATCCAGATGCCTGAGCTTGATGGCTTTGCTGTGCTGCGACGTTTGGCCCACCAGCCGCTGGTAATCTTCACTACTGCCTACGATCAATATGCGTTGCAGGCCTTTGAGACGAACTCCATTGGCTACTTACTCAAGCCAGTCGAATCGGCAAAGCTCACGCAGGCGATTACCAAAGTAGAAGCCATCCGGGGCGGCCAGCAACCCGCACCCGATATTGCCAATCTGCTGAACCAGCTCGCCACCAAACTCACCCCCGTCTATCCCGAGCGAATCAGCTCCAAGACCGGCGACCGCACCGAGTTTATTGATCTAACTCGCGTCACGCATTTCTACTCCGAGGACAAGCTCACCTTTGCAGCCACAGAAACTAAGAGCTACATCATTGACCAAACGATTGCGGAACTGGAGACCCGCCTCGACCCGGCGCGCTTCTTCCGTATTCACCGTTCGACGCTGGTAAACCTTGCCTACGTCGCAGAGCTTTACACCTACTTTGGCGGCAAGCTGATGCTGCGCCTCAAAGACGCAAAGAAGACTGAACTCACTACGTCCAAAGACCGTGCCCGCGAATTGCGAGACAAGCTCGGGCTCTAGTCGGCTCGCATTAGCGCTTTGGGACCAAACGGCTAAGCCAGCATCGGCAAATTTGTGCGCGCATAATCAATGCACTGCTGGTTCAGCTTGTCCTCAAGCGCAAGTGCCTGCTCGGGCGTAAGCCCTGAGGTACGCGGCAAAGGCTTCTTCGGCGGATGGTTGCGCACGTAGGCAATCAGCTTGGCAAGGTCCCGCGGCGGCACAGGACTCTTCTCGTCGTAGACCTTCCAATACTGGTCGGTGAAAATGGGAACCCTCAGCGGATCGCGAGTCAGCATCTCAAGCTGAAACAGCATCTTCGGGTCCTTCTTCTGAAAGCGTTTAACAATTGCTTTAAGATCAAAATTCCCTTCGCCCAGCGGCACCTCCGACAGCAAAATACCCTCATCGTAGAAATCGACGCCGATATCCTTGAAGCTGACAAAGATCGTATAGGGCTCGAGCGTATCCATCGTCTGTTCCGGGGTCTCGATCAACGACACGCTGTTCACCATATCAAGACAAATGCCCACATATTCACTTTGTGTCGAGCGCACCCACTCCACCATTTCATCAGAGCGCCATCCCTTATGATTCTCGATGGCGAGCTTCATCTTGTACTTGCGCAAGATCGGCTCAGCTCGCCGAACCGCCGCCCGGCACGTCGCATCAAAAGAATGAAACTCCGCGACATTTTTGAACTGCTCATAGCGACGGCCAGAGAACGGGTCATGCACGCAGACCACGCGGCCATCCATTTCTGATGCAGCCTTAACCGCAATCTCGTACTTTGGTAAATCAGCATCCGTGCGCGGTGTGCGAACCAGTATCGTCGCTCGCATATCGTATTTGTTCAACTGTGAGGCGATCTTCTTGATATTGGCTGGGTCGAGATCCGGAGTGAAATTCGTATGCGCCGCCCCAAGCCCCATGTTGTGGCAGTACTCGATGATGTCCCAGCCCTTTCCCATGGCCTTGATGCGGGCGGTGAGTCCAGGGCCGGCCGAGCCCATATTCTTGAGTATTTTCGCGGGTGCGGCGGCAGATACGAGTCCTGCCGCCGCAATGCCTGTGAGTGCGTTACGTCTGGTCATTGGTCCTGGGACGATTGTATATCGACCGATACAGGATCACCAGGGTTGCCTCCTGCTGAGAAGGAGTAATAATGACCTAAGTGGGAACAAATGGTCGCTACTGTCGGTGATTGTGAATGGATTCCACTATCTGATC
>CAZZGS010000031.1:12984-16567 GCA_964653845.1 uncultured Bryobacter sp. | reverse complement strand
TCCCTATGGCTTGCATCTTATCGGTAAGGAAGCGGTAAAGGAAGGCGTTGTTTTGCCAGCCTCCGAGGAAGCCGGTTGTAAATCGAATTTTGGTCACCCACTCGTTGAGTGGCATTAGGAGCAGGCAACTCGACAATAGGAAGGCGTAGGCCAAAAGGCCAGTGCTGGAGAATCTTTGTGCGAGCCAGAGGGGAACCAGCAAGAGCGGCCACCATTTGGTGAGAGTTGCAAGGCCGAGCCAGATCCAACCGCTTGCTCCTTTGGTTAAGAATGCAGCGAAGAGCAGAAGGATCAGCCACGAGTCGCTATGGCCATTCATCCAGTATTCGTAGACGCTGAGAGGGCTCCAGGCAAGGATCATCCAGCGCCAAATGGGCCAGCGCTGCCGCCAGGCAAGGAGCAACAGCAGGGCTTCGGCAAGGGAGGATGAGGTCTTCATCGGCAAACCGGTCTGGTAAGTGGCCCAGTGGGCGACCTCGAGAACCGGGCCGTAGACGGCAGAGAAGTCGTAGCCGGGAATCCGGTGGTCCGGGGCAGCGACCTGCGCAGGGCTGGTGCGGTAAGGGTTGAGGCCTTTCGCGATCGTCTCAGCTTCCCACTGGTAGCGGAGGTAGTCGTCGCTCAAGCTGGAAGGAAGGGTGAAGGCCAACAAACGAAACGAGATGGCTGCGAGTACTACTACTTTTTTAATGTGTTGCGATTCTGGCACACGTGACGCAATCCAGAGGGCCCAAAAGTAGCAAAGATAAGTTATCATGTATCCGACACTTATAGACGTAATCCGCGCCGCTTCGTCGTCTGTCCAGAATGTGCCAAGGGCCAGCACTGCCAAGAAAGCAGCAGCCAGTCCGGCCAGGATCGAATTGGAGTAGTGGACCAAGTCACCTATTATGCTAACCGGCTCTGCTTCTACGACTGAAAAACTGATCGACGCGCTTTTTGACGACACCTTCGCAGGTGTTCATTCTTTGGCGGCCTTCGATTACCTCATCCTGATTCCATACTTTGTCATGCTGACGGTGTTGAGCTTCTATGGTCTCCACCGATTCGCCATGATCAGGGGCTACTTCAAGGGCAAAAAGAACATGCCCAAAGAGCCGTTGCGCTATTTCACCGAGCTTCCCAAGGTTACGATTCAATTGCCTCTCTTCAACGAGCGCTACGTCGTTGAGCGCCTGCTTGAGAGCGCAAGCAAGGTTCGCTATCCAGAGGGCCTGCTTCAGATCCAGATTCTCGACGACTCTACCGACGACACGGCTCCGTTTACCGAAGCGCTTGTGGCCTCCTACGTTGAGCGTGGCTTCAACATGGAGTATCGCCATCGCAAGAATCGCCAAGGCTACAAAGCCGGTGCATTGCAGGCAGGCATTCCGACTGCGACTGGCGAACTGACTGCCATTTTTGATGCTGACTTCGTCATCCCCGAAGACTTTCTTGAAAAGACCGTACATCACTTCACGGACGAAAAGGTCGGTGTCGTACAGACTCGCTGGACCTATCTCAATAGCCACTTCAACCTGCTGACTGAAGTGCAGACGATGCTTCTTGATGGACACTTTATCCTTGAGCACGGCGCGCGCGCCGGTAACGGACTCTTCTTCAACTTCAACGGCACGGCCGGGATCATTCGCAAGGCAATGATTGAAGACGCCGGCGGCTGGCAGCACGATACTCTTACCGAAGACAGCGACTTGAGCTACCGGGCTCAGTTGAAGGGATGGCGTTTTGTGTACCTCCCTCATGTGGAATGCCCGTCGGAATTGCCGGTGGAAACCTACAGCTTTCAGATTCAGCAGTCTCGTTGGGCCAAGGGTTTGACGCAGTGCGCCAAGAAGCTGCTGCGGATGATCCTCGATACCAAACTGCCATGGCGGGTGAAGCTTGAGGCTATCTGCCATCTCACTCCGAATATCTCTTATCCGTTGATGATCCTTGTTTCGGCGCTGATGCTGCCGGTGATGATTGTTCGGTTTTACATGGGTCCGCTGGAGATGTTGTTGATCGACTTTCCGCTGATTATTGCGAATTTTGTCAGTTTGACTGCCTTCTATCTGATTGCACAGCGGGAGATTGATCCGGTGGGCTGGAAGCGCACAATCTGGTTCATGCCTGCCTTGATGGCTGCCGGTGTGGCTCTTACGATCAGCAATACCAAGGCCGTTCTTGAGGCACTCTTTGGCATTCAGACCAGCTTCGCCCGCACGGCCAAGTACAACCTGAGTGACAAGAAGGTGAAGCTCGAACAGGTGGAATATCGCCGCAAGAGTGGGTGGTTGCCCTTTGCCGAGATTGCCATGGGAACCATGTTTGCCGCGATGATTTATTACTGTATCGAATCGCTCAATCTATTGAGCATTCCGTTTTTGATGATTTTCGTCAGCGGATACTACTGGGCCGGGTTTACTACCTTGTGGCAGGAATATCAGGGTCTGATGCAGTTCAAGGCGGCTAAAGCAGAGCTAGAAGCCGTTCCGCAGCAGACAAACCACTAAGGGCAGCGCCCTCGATGCGCGCTTCTCCGAAAGCGTCGCCGGCCAGAATCAGCGGGGCTGGTGCGGTTACTACGAAGCTTCTGTCTTCATGCATCACAGAGGGCTTTGAGTACTTCCAGCGGTGCAACTTCCAGGAACTGACTTTGTAGCCTGTCAGCAGTTTCCCGGCTACATCTTCGGCATTCTTTTCCCAGTTGTCGAGGCTGAATTTGGGGCCGGCGTGGATTGTGATTGAGTTCTCGACCGTGGAGATGCCTTTGCGGTGGTTGTCTGAGATCCAGGAGATGGGTTCAGCGCCGGTCATTTGCATGGCACCGGGTTCAGGCAGCTTTGCCGGTTCTTCGAGGATTGCCATCACTGTGATACAGCGTTCGTACTGGATTCTTTCGAGGGCGGTTCGTTCAGATTCGTTCAGATCGAAGTCGAGCAGCGAGAGTGTCTGCGGGACTGGAGCGGTGACAATCAGCGCGTCGGCGGTGAGAGTTTCGTCTAAATCAATTTCGAGAGTCCACTGATTGCCCGAGGCGATGATGTGGCTGACTTTGACGCCGCAGCGGAGGTCGATTCCTTGAGCCAGATGAGCCGGGATTGCATTGATGCCAGACTGGCCTATGAAGCGCGGGTGGCCGTCCTGCTGGCCATTGAAGCCATTGCTCCAGACGCGGACGAGGCCTTTGGCCTGCCAGGCGCGCTGGAAGGCGGCGAAGCGTTCCTGACGCACGGTAAAAAACTGGGCACCGTAGTCAAAAAGGGCTCCCTCAAAAGGGCGGGTGGCCATGCGACCGCCTGGGCGATTGCCCTTGTCGAGGACTATTACAGAGATTCCGGCGAGGCGCAATTGCTGTGCGGCCATCAGTCCACTGATGCCGGCGCCGACTATGACAACTTGTTTTTGCACAAAACTCCATTTTGCAACGAAAATGTTACAGAGATATCAAAGCGATGTATATGGTTCGAGTTTCGGGTCTTTTAGAGGATTTTGGCGAGTGGCCGATTGACGGCGCGGAGGAGCGCCCGGGGGAGACCTGGGTCTATTTCTCGAATCGTGTTGTGGCTGGAAGTTTTGCCAAGGCTCATTCCGGCCGCATCGA
>CAZZGS010000031.1:4500-12974 GCA_964653845.1 uncultured Bryobacter sp. | reverse complement strand
GTGAATCTTGCCTGGCAGGAGGAGTGGGCAGCCAAGCCTGTCGGGGAGCGTTGGTGGATTGCGCCAGAAAGGGACGAGGTGGTTCCTGCCGGGCGGCATCGGCTGGGGATGCGCAAAGGGCTTGTGTTTGGTGCCGGGGATCACGATACAACCTGTGGGTGTCTTGAGATGATGGAGCGCATCGATTTCGCGCATAAGAGAGTTTTTGATCTGGGGACCGGGACGGGGATCTTGTCTGAGGCGGCGAAGGTGTTGGGGGCGGTGAGTGCGATTGCTTGCGACCTGGAAGCCGATGCTGCCAGGATGGCGCATGAGCGCGGGGTGGCTGCATATCAGGGGCCGAGCTTTGCGATGCCGGATGGCCGGTTTGAAGTCCTGCTCGTGAATGTGCCGGGCTATGTGCACCTCGATCTTGCTCCTGAGTATTCGCGCTTGCTTGGAGACGATGGTGTGCTTTTGTTGAGTGGCTACTATGAGTGGCAATCGGAACGGATCGAAGCCGCCCTGCCGGGATTTGGCAAGGTAGATCAAATAGTGCGTGGGGATGGCTGGGTCTCTTCGATCTTTTCGCATGCGCGGGCGACGGCGTCTTCGGATTGAATCAGGGTGCCCATGCTGCGGGCGAGTTCATTGGACTTTGGGGCGGCTAGGAGGGCTTCTTCGAGGAGCTTTGCATTGAAGCGCTTGCGCGGGATTGTGAGGCCGACACCCAGTTTGACGCAGCGGCGGGCGTTGTCTGGCTGGTCATGCGAATAAGGGACCACGATCATGGGTTTGCCAGCTCGTAGAGCCTGAGCGGTGGTGCCGATGCCTCCCTGGTGAATTGTGACGGCCCCTCGCGGCATCAGTTGCGAGTGAGGCGCGTAGCGGGCGATGTAGATGCGGTCGTTGCCTAAGGACAGGTATCGGTCGTAGTTGTCGCGGCCGACAAGGAAGACCGCTCGTTTGCCCATGTGGTTTACGGCCTTGTGGGCTTCCGTATAGAAACGTCCGGGGTCGAGGACGGCGGATGTGCCGAGGGTGAAAACGTAGGGCGGATCGCCAGCTTGCAGGAAGGCTTCGAGTTCTGTTTCGAGCGTGGTCGAGCTTGCGTCGAGTTTGTCGTAGAAAGGGAAGCCGCACATTGTGGCGGGCTGAGGAAAGTCGGGCTGCTCTTTCATGAAGTGCTTTGAGAAGAGGATCAAGTTGCCGTAGGGGGAACTATGGCCGAAGAGTTTGGGGACGGCCGATGATGGAAGTCCTTCTTTGGCGGCGAGGTCGTAAGCTTTGTTCAGCAGAAAGCCATTCATTTGGTGGAGGCCTTTGTAGACGGTGCGGAGAATGCCGGGCGACATCATGGGCAGAAAGGGCATGGCAGGGATTAGCGGCGGGTCGAAGGCAGAGAGGATGGCCGCTGGTTGGAGCGCGGTTGTGATGTAAGGTTTATTAAGCTTGGCTGCGGCGAGCGGTAGTCCGAGTGCAAAGAGCGAACCGAGGAGAACATCGGCTGAGCGAGCTTCTTCGAGCAGGATCCTGTAGGCTTCTTCAATCGGCGGGAGGAAGATTTCCTGGACAACATAACGAGTGCCGTCGAACGTAGCCATGCAGCGGCGGCGGATCTCGGCGTCGTGTTCGATAGCGCTGATGTCCGGCGGGATGCTTACGAAGCGGATGCCTTCGCTCTCGACTTTTTCACGATAGAAAGTGCTTGAGGCCAGAGTTACCTGGTGGCCGCGTTGTTTGAGGCCGATGGCAATGGCGAGGTAGGGGTGCAGGTCACCGAAGGAACCGACGGTGGCGATCAGGACGTGCTTTGGCATTCGTGAATGATTCCTTCAGGGGTCATAACGCGGCGGACTTCGTCTGTGGCCAGACCTTCGAGGTATGCGATATCGAAGTAGGAGTCGCGCCAGGGGATTGCGTCTACACTTCCTTCGATGAACATGCAATCGATCCGGTGTAGAGATTCTGCGTGGGCACGGGCCCGATCGATCGCGTCTAGATCGGATGCGACGCCGATGAGTTGGCCGGCCGGTAGGTCTGGCCAGTTGGAAAGAATTGGGATGATCAGGATACGCTGGTTTGGCGGCACACCTTTATTTTGGGATGATAATGAGGATGCTGCGAAGTCTATTACCGATTTTGTTGGGTACGGTTGCGTGGGCGCAAACGATCCCCCTGAGTGAATACGCTTCCCGGCGTGAACAGCTTCGCACGAATCTTCCAGATAGTGTGGTGGTGCTTTGGGCCTACACGCCTGGGGTTGAGGTGCATGACCGGAATGGATTTTTCCAGGATCCGAACTTCTTTTATCTGAGCGGTTGGCGAGAGCCGAACGGGGCGATGTTGCTTTGTTCGAGCTGTCCTGAGGGGGAACGTGAGATCTTCTTTCTGCCGAAGCGGAATGCGCGGCGGGAGATTTACGACGGGCCGATGGTAGCGGGCGAAGACGCTAACGCTGCGCAGAAGACCGGATTTATGCGCGTGTTGCCGGCCGAGAAGCTGGAGGCGCAGATTGTGAAGGCGCTTGAGTCAGCGAGCCAGATCTACACCGTTTTCGATGGACATGAAGGGGCGCTTGCAAAAATTGCTCCCTTGCGGATCTTGAAGGACGCTCGCGAGGCGATTACGAATCTGAGGCTGCGCAAGAGCGCTACTGAACTTGCGCTGATGCAGAAGGCAATCGATGCCTCGATTGCCGCCCACTTTGAGAGTTGGAAACTAACGAAGCCGGGGCTTTATGAGTATGAAGTGGCAGCAGCCATGCAGCGGACTTATTTTGCGCTGGGTTGTGAGCGCAATGCTTATGCTCCGATTGTGGGGAGCGGGCCGAATAGCGTGATCCTGCATTACAACCAGAACAAGCGCCGGATGGATGGCGGTGATGTCTTGTTGATGGATGTGGGTGGTGAGTATTCAATGTATGCGGCGGATATCACAAGGTCGATTCCGGTGAATGGCAAATGGACTGCGCGGCAGAAGCAGGTTTATGAATTGGTGCTGGGGGCACAGAATGCAGTGATTGCCGCCGCCAAGCCTGGCGTCATGTTGAGTGCGCTCACCAATGTAGCCCGGGAGTATTTTAACTCGCAGGGCAAGGGGCCCAAAGACAAGCCCTGGGGGGACTATCTGCTGCACGGGGTGAGCCATCACATTGGCCTTGATGTGCATGACCCTTATGACAAAACTGTGCCGCTGGCCGAGGGCAACGTGATCACAGTGGAGCCGGGATTGTATATTGCAGAGGAGAGTCTTGGGATCCGGATTGAAGACATGATCGTGATCACTAAGGATGGGGCGAGGCTGCTCACGTCTGCATTGCCGCGTGGGGCCGATGAGGTGGAAAAGAGGATGAAGCACTGAGTCTGAGGGCCCGACAGTTCGCGATGTTAGGAGGCCTGCTCGTATTGTGCTTTGTCGCGGCGCTGGTCTTCGGCTGGTCACGCGCGGCGGCGCAACTGGATGGACAGGCTTATGACTGGCTTTTTGCCACGAGCCAGACTCCGGGGTGGCAGGCAAAGTCCGCCTTGCTCGCGATTGATGAAGCGAGTTTGATTGACATGGGCGGGGCGAGGAATCTGCGGCAGAAGCTGGCCAAGGTGTTGCCCCGGGTTTGCGCGGCCAAGCCTTTGGCGGTGGCAGTCGACTTGATGCTGTCCACTGCAGAGGATCCAAAGGTGGATGCGGCTCTTGCGGCAGCCTTTGCCAAGTGCCCGAGTGTTGTCCTGGGTGCCGACATTGTGCGCCGGGACAGCCAGTGGGAAGAGCCGATTGAGGCATTTCGTAAGGTTGCCGGCGCGCTCGGGCATGTTCATGCAGACCCCGATCCGGTGAGCCGGAGGATTCCGCTGGAGAAGGCAGTGGCGGCGAAGAGGTATTGGGCGCTGGCGCTGGAGGCGTTTCGCTTGTCGAAGCAGGCTGGGCCGATTCTTGAGACACCGGATGACCTTGAAGTGGGTATTACCAGGATCCCGGCTTCGCGGGCGACTGCTCGCAGTGTTTACGTGAACTATGTGCCTGTCGCGATTCCGCAGGTGAGCCTGAAAGATGTAGAGAAAAGGCCAGAGACGGCGATGGCCTTTAGCGGCAAGGTTGTCTTTGTTGGCTATACCGACCAAAGTGCCGCCCGCGACCGTCTAATGACGCCGATGGGTAATTTAATGACCGGCGTTGAGATCCACGCGAATCTCTATGAAACCTTGCAGCAGGGCGTTTTTGTGACGGATGCGCCGGTGAGTCTGCCGGTGTTGTTGACCTTGGTGGCCGTAGCCGGGGCGGGATTGATCTTTGTGTTCTTGAGTGGATCGATTGCCTGGTTTGTAGCAGTGGGCTGGCTGGTGGTGATTCATGTGGTGCCGAGGTGGTTGTTCTGGAATCAGGTTTTTGTTGGGCCGTCGATGGTGTTGACCGGGGTCTGGCTGGGGACGATTGTTTCGGCCAGCTTTCACTACTTTGTGATCCGCAAGCAGTGGAAGCAGAGTGAGGCGGACAAGAGCCGCTATCAGCAGGCGATCCACTTTGTGACGCATGAAATGAAGACGCCTCTGACGGCGATTCAGGGGTCGAGCGAGATCATGAGCCGCTACAAACTGAATGAAGAGAAGCAGAAGCAGTTTGCGCAGATGATCCATTCCGAATCGAAGCGTCTGGCGAGTATGATCCAGACCTTTCTGGATGTGGAGCGCTTGGCCGAGGGCGAGATGCAGTTGAAGCAGGACGTGTTTGCGTTGAGTGCTGTGCTGCTATCGGCACTGGACCGGGCCCGGATTCTGGCTGAGCGCAAAGAGATGTCGATGCAGGTAGGGGCGATTCCTCCGGGTCAACTGAAGGGCGACAGGGAGTTACTGGAGTATGCGTTTTATAACTTGCTCAACAACGCGGTGAAATACTCGCCGGAAGGCACGGGCATTGAGTGCAGTTGTGTGGTTGCGGACGGCAAGGTGCGGATTTCGATTCGCGATCAGGGCATGGGGATGGATGCAGCGGATCTGAAGCGGATCTTTGATCGCTTCTATCGATCGAAGCGCGCAGAGGAAAGTGGGATCAGTGGGACTGGAATCGGGCTGAGTATTGTCAACGAAATCGTGAAGCAACACGAGGGCCGGATTGATGTCAAAAGTGAAGTGGGCGTGGGGAGCGTATTTACTGTAATTCTGCCCTTTATGGCGGGTGCTCCGGTAGACTCGGAAATAGCGAATGCCAATCAGCGCACCATTACTGCTAGTTGAAGACGACAACAGTGTCCGCCATACGCTGACGACCTTTCTCGACTTGGAAGGCTATCAGGTAGAGGCTGTATCGAGTACGCGCGCAGCGATGGAGAAATTGCTCAATGGCAGTTATCCGATCGTGATCAGCGACATTTACCTCGATGAGCGCACGGGGCTTGACGTGTTGCGAACTGCCAAGGAATCCAACGAGCAGTGCCGGGTGATTCTGATGAGTGCGAGAGGCAGCATGGAGACGGTGATGGCTGCAACGCGCGGCGGGGCCTTTGAGTATCTGGCGAAGCCTTTTGAGCTCGATGATTTGCTTCATGCGATTCAGAAGGCGGAGGCCGAGATGGAAGGGGCGGCTAGTCTCGATCGCGAGACCGATATCGATGATCTGCCCGAGACGGAGATGATCGGCAGCTCGACGAAGATGATTGAGATCTACAAGACCTTGAGTCAAGTGGCGCCGACCGACGCGAGCGTGTTGATTACCGGTGAGACCGGGACGGGCAAAGAACTTGTGGCGCGGATGATCCACACGAATTCGAAGCGGTTGATTGGGCCGTTTGTGGCTGTGGATTGCGGCAGCATTGCGTCATCGCTTCTGGAAGCCGAATTGTTTGGCGCGATGAAGGGGAGCTATACGGGTGCAGATCGTGACCGCGTCGGTGTGTTTGAGACGGCCAATAAAGGCACGGTCTTTCTCGACGAGATTGGTGAGATTGATCCTCCTTTCCAGTTGAAGCTCTTGCGGTTCTTGCAGGAGCGCGAGATTCGGCCTGTGGGTGCCAACCGGGCCAAGCAGGTGGACGTGCGTGTGGTGGCGGCCACGAATCGTGACTTGCAGAAGATGGTGGAGGAGGGGAAGTTTCGCGAGGACTTGTGGTTCCGCTTGAATGTGGTGCGGATCCAGTTGCCACCGTTGCGGGATCGGCGGTCCGATATTCCGCTACTGTCGCACTTCTTCCTGCGGAAGTACAACGAGCGGTACGAGTTGAATGCGGTCTTGACGACCAGCGGGCAGAAGTTGCTCGAAGAGCAGGCTTGGCCCGGTAATGTGCGGCAATTGCAGCATTTGATTGAGCGGTTGGTGATTCTGGCTCCGGCAGGACGGATTGATGGCGAGGCGGTGGGTGAGGCGCTAGCTGAATCTGCGGGCGAGGATGTTGCAGTCACCGAGAGCCTGAAGGACACTGAGCGCGAGCAGATCCTGAAGGTGCTGGAGGCGACAGGGAATAATAAGAGCCGGGCGGCAAAGGTGTTGGGGATTGAGCGCAAGACCTTGTACCGGAAACTGGAACGGATGGGTTTGACATAGACGGAGGTTAAACTCCCTGCTCATTTTTATGCTGGTGCCAATCGTGATGGTTCTAGGTTTGTTTGGGCAAAGCCGCCTGCTCAGCGATTCTGAAGCGGCGTGATTGTTGCGGACATCTGTGGAATTTAGTTATCCGCTTCTGGTGCGGCATGCTCGAATTATGGGGCTTGTGCGGTTGAGTGTGGATGTCGGGCCAGATGGATTAGTAAAGAACGTGCGTGCGGTGAGTGGTCATCCTCTCCTGGCTGGTTCTGCGCATGCAATGGCAAAATCGCTGCAATTTGAACCGCTGGTACAAAGGGGTACGGAGGCCGGATTTAGCTACGTCCAAGAAGTAGATTTTCGGCTGGAGGTTCAGGCGTCGTTGCGACTAAGAGAGCCTGTTCTGCGGCGACCACGGCAGGAGTGCCGATGGCGCGATGAGGATTGGGTAAGCGGGTTGGGGGAAAATCCGCAGGCGTTGGGGGAATTGGCGCACTCAAATTAATCCCAACTGTTGAATATGGGAAAAATTTGAAACGGCAGTCAAAATGCTTATCTTCGAGGTAATGAGACTTCAAATTATTTCGATTTCTTTACTATTTGCGGCTGTCGGCTTTGGAGCTGATGTTGCTGCCGGCAAGACTGCCTATGATGCGGCATGTAAAAAGTGCCATGGTGCGGACGGAACGCCCAACCCTGCGATCGTCAAGATGATGAAGGTGGAGATGAAGCATCTTGGCTCCAATGACGTACAGGCCAAAAGCGACGCGGTGCTGAAAAAGGAATCGTTTGAGGGAGTAGGGAAGATGAAGGCCATTCCCGCTGCCGAAAAGGATATTGCCAACATTATGGCCTTCGTCCGTACCTTGAAACAGTAGGGGGCTGAAGAATGGGGAAGCTTTCTCAACGCTGGGTTTTGCCTGTTCTTTACCTGACTGATAACTGGGTCAGCAGGATTGGATTGTTTTTTGTGCTGTCGGCAATGGTGTTGTGGATCTTTCTGACCGGCGCAAGCCCGGCTTCGGGTTATCTGGGGATCCTTCAATTTGTTGCACTGCCCGCAGCATTTTTTGGGGGACTTCTGTTAATTCCGATCGGGATCAGCATGCAAAGGCGCCGCGAGGCACCAGATCATCACCTGCACTTACCCGAGAAGATAGAGTTGTCGAACCCGAAAGTTCAGCGTTTCCTGGTTTTTGTCGCCGGAGCAACCTTTGTAAATTTGGTGGTTGGTGGCGCACTGACTTTTCAGACCGTCCACTATATGGAGAGCAATAATTTCTGTGGCACAGCCTGCCATGTGATGGCACCTGAACACAGCGCATTTCAGAACGGATCTCATGCGCAGGTGAAGTGTGTAGAGTGTCATATCGGAGAGGGTGCCGGCAATGCGATTCGGGCGAAGCTGAACGGTACGCGGCAGCTCTATCTGATTCTGACCGGCGGCTATAGCCGCCCGATTCCATCGCCTCCACATGCGCTGAAGCCTGCCTCCGAGACTTGCGAGAACTGCCATTCCCGCAATCACGATTACGGGGACAAGCTGTGGCGACGCACGCAGTTTGACGATACCGGGGCAAAAGTTGAAACCGCATTGATGCTGAAACTGGGTGGAGCCGAGGGCAAGGGTATCCACGGGGCGCATATGGGCAAAGGATTCCATATCGATTATGAGGCGGCAGACGATAAACGAGCGAAAATTCTGGCGGTAAAAGTAACCAAGGGCGGTCATAGTGACGAGTTTGCGTCAGCGGATTACAGTTCCGGGAAGGTGAAGGCGGTGTTCAGCCGGCGCATGGATTGCCTCGATTGCCACAACCGGCCGAGCCATGAGTTTGCCGTTGCTGATCGTGCGGTCGACAAGTTGATGGCCGATGGAAAGCTGCCGCAGTCTCTTCCGCTGTTTCGAAAAGCGGCATTGGAAGCGCTGAAGGGTGAGTATGGCAATGGCGCTGCGACGGCCATCCCCGAACAGCTAAAGG
>CAZZGS010000031.1:0-4490 GCA_964653845.1 uncultured Bryobacter sp. | reverse complement strand
AGAAGAATCAGCCGGGATCTCTGGCAGCCAATCAAGGCGAGTTGGAGAAGGCAGGGAAGGAACTCGCTGCACTTTACGGGCGAAACATATTCCCGGCAATGAAGATTACCTGGGGCACCTATCCCCAGCATTTGGGACATACAGCCTCTCCTGGCTGCTTCCGTTGCCATGGTGAAGAGTTGAAGTCTAAGACTTCTGGCAAGGCGATTACACAGGATTGCGAAGCTTGCCACAAGGTGCTTGGGGTGGAAGAAAAGAATATGAAGGCGTTACAGGAACTTGGAGGTTGATCATGCGTGAACGATTCGGAATGCGTGTCTGGCCAGCAGTATTGATCGTTGGCTTTTTGGCAGCTGCAGGATTAGTAAGTGGCGTGGGCAAGAGTGCCTTCAATGCCGCGCAAAAGGCGTTCTACGCCGATGAGAAGACTATCAATTTTGTAAGGCCGGGCTTGGATCTGAAGATCCTGGCTGCAGTTGTCAATCCGGATGGCTCGATGGCGGCGCGTATCCGGATAACCGATCCGCTTGGTGTGCCGCTGGACCGGTTGGGGGTGTTTACTCCAGGTCCGGTGAACATCAGTTTTGTGGCGGCGTTTATTCCTAAGGACGATAAAGTCTACACAGCGTACACAACGCGTCTACAAACGAGTCCGATCACAAGAGTTTCAGCAAGGCAAGCGGCCGGTGATACTGGCGGCAGTTGGGTCAAGAATACAGAAGAGGGCGAGTATACCTATACCTTTGGCACGCGGGCACCGGCTGGCTTCGACCGGACGGCGACACATACGATCGGTGCATACTCGAGTCGCAATCTGACTGCCTTCGATCTGGGAACAAACTATGCAAGTGCAACGTTCAATTTCATCCCGGCTGGCGGAGAAGTGACTCAGATTCGCGACGTGGTCAAGACGGCGACTTGCAATGCGTGCCATATCCAGGTGTCCGCGCATGGTGGATCGCGCATTGGTATGGAAATGTGTGTGTTGTGCCATACGCCGCAGACAGTGGATCCAGATACCGGAAACACGGTTGATATGACGGTGATGACGCACAAGATTCACATGGGTAAGGATCTGCCGAGCGTGAAGGCAGGAGGCAAATATCAGATCATCGGCTTTAATCAGTCTGTTGTAGATTTTTCGGTTGTTGGTTTTCCAGCTAACGCCCGTAACTGCACGGCTTGCCATGCCCAGAGCGGCCCGAACGCAGCCACTCAGGCAACGGCAATGTTTAACCCCACACAGGCTGCTTGTGGATCCTGTCACGATGGCATCGACTTCGCGCTTGGCAAAGGTCATATCGTTCAAGCCGACGATACGCGATGCTCCACTTGCCACCGCCCGGAAGGGGAACGCGAGTGGGATATCTCAGTCAAGGGTTCACACGTCGTCCCTGAGTTTTCAAAGAACCTGAAGGGGCAGTCGATTGAGTTGCTGGAAGTCAGCAATACTGCGCCTGGGCAAAATCCAACGGTCACGTATCGATTGAAGGATGCAGATGGCAAGATTCTTGCGCCAACTGACATGACGTCACTTTCTTTGATCCTGGCCGGGCCAGCTCCAGACTATGTTGCTTACTGGTCTGAGGCTTCGAGGACAGATACGCTTTCACCGAGTGGATCAGCCACACATCGCTTTGCAAGAGCGATTCCGACGGATGCCAAGGGTACCTACACGATCAGCGCTGAAGGGTATCGCAATGTATCGTTTGAAGGTCCGGGGCGTATTCCTACTACAGTCCGTGATCCCTTGAAGAATGTTGTGAAGTACTTCAGCGTTGATGGCACTGCTCTCGCTCCAAGGCGACAGGTGGTTAGCGTTGAGAAGTGCAACGCCTGCCACACCAGGATTGAAGCCCATGGCCGTAACCGGAATCAGATCGAGGGGTGCGTGATTTGCCACAACTCAACGATGACCGATGCGGCACGGCGGCCTGCAGCACAGGCCCCGAATGAGTCGATCAGTTTTGGCACGATGGTACACCGTATTCACACGGGTAAAGAGCAGGGTCGGCCCTACATCATCTATGGCTTCGGTGGCTCTGTGAACAACTTCAGCGAAATCGGATTCCCAACCAGCGCTGCCAACTGTACAACCTGCCACGTCAACAACTCTCAGAATCTGCCGTTGAGGGCAAATTTGAATCCGGTAACGGATCCGCGTGGATGGCTTCCGACGCTTGGTGTCACCAGTGCCTCTTGTCTGAGCTGTCATAGTTCTCGAGATGCTGCGGTACACGCACAACTCAACGCTTCGACGCTCGGCGAAAGCTGTACGGTTTGCCACGGCCCGAATGCAGAATTCTCCGTAAGCCGTTCGCACGCCAGATAAGATGCAGGTCAGCACCACCATAGCCGTCCTCTTGTTGCTGCCCTTCATTGCCGGTGCGGCCCCTAAAAAGGCCCGCACCGGCAAAGAAGGCTATGCAGGAACTGAAGCTTGTCTGGTCTGCCATGAAGATATGGGTAAGGCCTTTTTGAAGAGCCGCCATGGAATCATCGAGACCGACAAGGGACGGGGATGGAAGGGGCAATCGTGTGAATCCTGCCATGGGCCGGGAACCAAGCATGGTGAAGCGGCCGAAGCAAAGTTCATCCTGAATCATGTTAAGTCAACGCCTCGTGAGGCAGACGCCTCGTGCCTGTCATGTCACAAAAATCAGGCTACACACTCGGGGCGGATCAGCGGTTCTCATGCCAAAGCGCAGGTTTCGTGCGTAAGCTGTCATGCGGTTCATCATGCAGTGAATGATTCGTCGCTACCTATGATGCGAGACTTCAGCGAGAAATCTCCTGCGGCAGTTGCGAAGCTTGCTCTAGTTAGTTCAAGAGCTACTAAAATCACCGAACTTTGTTCCAGTTGTCACGCAAGTGCCTGGGCATCATTCCAGCGACCGCATACTCACGCCGTGTCGCAGGGGGCGATGTCGTGCGTCGATTGCCACAACCCTCATGGAACTTCGCGGCCCTTCGGACTCAACACGACTGCCAGAACTACCAACTCCGAGCCTGGGTGTTTCAAATGTCACGCCGACAAACGAGGGCCCTTTGCTTTTGAGCATGCCCCCGTTCGGATGGAGGGTTGCAGTTCTTGTCACGAAAACCACGGCTCTGCCAATCCTCGAATGCTGAATCGTGCGGAGGTAAGCATTAGCTGTCTGGAATGTCATTCAAACGTGCCTGCGGCGACTAATCGCACCGGTACTCTGGGGACCGTTGCCACCGGCTTCCATGACCTCAGACTTCCTGCTTATCGCAACTGTACAACTTGCCACACGAAGGTTCATGGATCGCACATCAACAGGGACTTACTGCGATGAAGAAATTGAGCCTGTTCGTATTTCTCGCTAGTTTTCTAAATGGACAAGAACCAGCCAAGCCGGTTGTCGAGGATCCGCTCCAAATGCAGAGTGATATCGGCTACCGGATGCTCACTGGGCAGCATGGCAACATCAATACGTATCGAAGCATTGTGAATCTTGGTGAGGGGCCGAGACTGCTGCAGTTTCAATCTACCTATAAGCCTCCGAATACGAAGCTATTCGATCAATTTCGAATTCATGGGGCGAACTGGGGCGACCCGCTCAACACCTTTCAATTGAACGTCGAGAAGTCGGCAATATACCGGGTGAATTTCCAATACCGTAACCTTGCCTACTTCAATACGCTTCCTTCGTTTGCCAGCCCCCAACTTGGACGCTTAGGCGCATCGTCATACGCCACCAGCCAATCCTGGCAGGATACCCGGAATCGCTTTTGGAATCTGGATCTCGATTTAAGGCCAGGGCGCAGGTTGCAACCATTTTTCGGTATTGCCCAGAACACGAGCCACGGGCTTGGAGTGAGTCCGCTGGTGCTTGATGAGAACAGCTACCCGGCGGCCAGCCGGATCGATACCGGCTACACGGTGTTTCGCGGCGGTATGCGGCTTGAGACCGAATTGTTGCACCTGACGCTAGAGCAGGGCGGGGCAACTTTCCACGACGGCACTTCGTTGTTCAACAACACCCTCAATCTGGGCAATCGCGAGAACACCTATTTCGGCCGGCAGCTTTCGTTGGGGGATTCCACACGGCTATACGACGTGAACGGCAATCATCTGTACTCGTCGGCAGACCTTACGATTTCACCTGTCTCCTGGTTGGATTTTAGTGCGGAGTACTATTTTTCGCAGCCTAAGTCCGAGGTGCGCTTCAATGAGTCGGCTCGTGGGACGATCCTCTGGCTGGATACGTTGCGCTTTGCCAACGGGCAGCAATCGCTGGCTACCGGTTATGCGAATCAACCGAGAACTGCAGGCGGATTGACGCTGGAAGTACGGCCGTTCAGCCGCTTACGCATCATTGATGCCTGGCAGGTGGAACACATGCACAATTCGGGATCGGTATCGTTTGGAACCACCCTGGACGGTCGTGCGCTGAGCCCGGTGAACTCGAACGACCGCCTGGTGCTGAGGCAGAACGAACAACGATTGCAGGCGTTCTTCGATG
>CAZZGS010000030.1:15431-16767 GCA_964653845.1 uncultured Bryobacter sp. | reverse complement strand
ATCTAAAGCTCAGCCGCCCCGGCGCTACCCTCTACATCCGCAGCGACGCTACAAGCTTTGAGCGTCATCCCGACTGGTACCGGCGCTTCCAATATGCCGTCGACCGCAACCGTGGCCTCGACTTCGAAGAAGACCTCTGGACGCCCGGCCTGCTCCACTTCAATCTTCGCGCCGACACCTGGGTCTATCTTGTCTGCAGTCTCGATAAAGACCCAGGCCACCTCGACCCGCTCAAGCTCCTCAAGGCAATCGAAGCAAAGGAGAGCCGATTCCCCACCCCACACAGCCTTGAAGACCGCCTCTCGAACGCCGCCGAACACTTCATCTTCAACAACAGCGTCATCGCTGGCTACCCCTGGTTCACCGATTGGGGCCGCGACACTTTTATCTCATTGCCAGGCCTCTTCCTCGCCCGCAACAAACTCGATGCCGCCGGCCGCACCATCGACAACTTCCTCGCTCAACGTCGCGACGGCCTGATCCCCAACCGCATCACCGATGACGGCTCAACCCCTGAATACAACTCCGTCGACGCCACCCTCTGGCTCTACATCGCCGTCTCGCAGTGGCTTGAATGCGGCGGTAACCAGCAGCTCTTCCAGGACCGCTTCTTCGCTCCAATGCGCGAGATGCTCGAAACCATGGCCCGTGGCACACAATTCGGCATCTTCTGCGACCCCGCCGATGGCCTCCTCAGCGCCGGAACACCAGAGACCCAGATCACCTGGATGGATGCCCGCTGCAACGGCATGGCCATCACTCCACGCTCAGGTAAACCAGTCGAGATCAACGCTCTCTGGTACAACGCCCTAAGACTAATGACCGGCTGGGCCCGCGAACGCGGCGACTTTTCAATCGAGTCCAAATTCAGCAGCATGGCTAACCAAGCCATTTCCGGCTTCACCAATTCCTTTTGGAACCCAGACAAGTCTTGCCTCAACGACGTTATCGGTGACAGCCAGATCCGCCCAAATCAGCTCTTCGCCCTCTCGCTCCCCTTTCCTCTGGTGATCCGCAGCAAAGGCGAGTTGATCCTCGAAACCGTCGAACGAACTCTCCTTACGCCAATGGGCCTCCGCACCCTTGCCCCCGGCGAAGCAAGCTACCGTCCGCGCTTTGAAGGAGGACCGTTCGAACGCGACAGTGCCTACCATCAGGGCACCGTCTGGCCCTGGCTATTCGGGCCTTATGCCCGAGCCTGCCTGAAGATCCGCCCCCATGTGGAAACTGAAAAGCAGCGGCTCAAACAACTCCTCACCACCTTCGCAATCCACGAGATGAATACCGGCTGCCTGGGCCAATTGGCCGAAGTTTATGATGGAGATCCTCCCCAGCG
>CAZZGS010000030.1:12355-15421 GCA_964653845.1 uncultured Bryobacter sp. | reverse complement strand
GGAGCGTTGCAGAAATACTCTGGCTACTCAGGCAAGAACTGGCATCCTAGTTTAAGTGTCCCGCGCCCTAATACTCGTCTATGCAACAATTTTCCTCGATGTACTCGGGCTTGGTGTCTTAATTCCGGTGCTGCCGTATTACGCCCAGCAATACCGGACAGACGCTATGACGGTTGGCTTTCTCAGCGCCGCCTTCTCAATTGCACAGTTCATGGCTAGCCCTTTCCTCGGCGCCCTTAGCGATCGAATCGGCCGTCGCCCGGTCATCCTCTTCAACATTCTTGGCTCCTCATTTGCCTACTTCCTCTTCGGCTGGGCCAATACACTCTGGCTGCTCATGCTCGCCCGGGTCCTCGAAGGAATCACCGGCGGCAGTATCTCCACAGCACAGGCCTACATTGCCGACGTTACCCCGCCCGAAGACCGTATGAAGCGTTTCGGCCTGATCGGCGCAGTCTTCGGCCTTGGCTTCGTCATCGGCCCCGCCTTTGGGGGATTCCTCAGCACCTATAGCCTTGCAGCACCGGCGTACGCCGCTGGAACGCTCTGTCTTCTTGCCGCAGTCTTCGGCTACTTCATGCTCCCCGAAAGCCTGTCACTTGAAAAACGAAGTACAGCCAAGCTGCAACTCTCCGACGCCAACCCCTTCCTCAAGATCTCGCAGGCACTCTCCCGCGATTCGATCCGCGCCATCCTGATCGCGATCTTCTTAGTCAACGTCGCCTTTAGTGCCCTGCAATCAAACTTCGCCGTCTTCACCCTGAAGCGCTTCCAGATGGGCCCTCAAGACAATGCCTGGATCTTCGTCTACATTGGCTGCCTGAGTATCTTCATGCAAGGCGTAGTCGTCAGGAAGATGCCCAAAACCCTGAACCCCGTCACCACCTGCATCACAGGCTTGACCGCGATGTCCATTGGCTTTCTCGGCATCAGCCTTTCGCAAGCCTCCTGGCATCTCTACCCGGCTATCGCCATCATGGCCTTCGGCAACGGCATCGCCGCCCCAATGCTCACCGGCATGATTTCCCGGCGCGTTGGAGAGCGGGAGCAAGGCACCGTGCTCGGTTCCTCACAAGCTATCCTCAGCTCCACTCGCATCGTCGGCCCGCTCTTCGCCGGTTTTGTCTTCGACGCACTGGGCAGCGGCGCGCCTTACTGGACCGGTGCCATTCTCGCCCTCGCAGGCGCGGCTATCGTTGCCCGCGCTCCGCAGCAAGGATAATGACTCTATGATTCGCCGTCGATTTCTTGCGAGCCTCGCCGCTCCACTCCTGGGCGCTCCTCGCTTCCGCACCGACCCTTTTACACAGGGAATCGCATCGGGCGATCCTCTCCCCGACGGCATCGTCATCTGGACTCGCCTCACATCCCCGCAACTCACGGAGAGTCTTGATGTCGAGTGGATCATTGCCGAAGACGAAGGGCTAAAGAAAATCGTCAAGCGAGGCAAGGAAGTCGCGACACCTCAATTCGCTCATACGGTTCACGCAGACGTCAGAGGGCTCAAGCCAGCCCGCTGGTATTGGTACCAGTTCCGTTGTGGCGGAGTCGAATCCCGCATTGGGCGCACTCGCACCGCGCCGGCAGCCAACAGTCAGGATCCCCTCCGATTCGCCTTCGCAAGTTGTCAGAACTACGAGCAGGGCTACTTCACCGCCTACGAGCACATGGCCAAGGAAGACCTGCATCTGGTTGTCCATTTGGGTGACTACATCTATGAAGGTGGCCCTTCAACCAACCGTCCACGTAAGCATGATTCGCCTGAGATCCAGACGCTTACCGACTACCGAAACCGCTACGCCTTGTACCGAAGCGACAAAGACCTTCGCCGTATTCACGAGGTCTTTCCCTTCATCGTGACCTGGGACGACCACGAGGTCGACAACAACTACGCGAACGACAAGGAAGAGCGCGGGGCACCGCGGGACCAATTCCTCGAACGCCGCGCCAATGCCTATCAGGCCTATTACGAGCACATGCCGTTGAGGAAGTCATCCTTACCGCGAGGCACGAGCCTCGATCTCTATCGCAGTCTCGACTACGGCAAGCTGGCACGCTTCCATGTCCTCGACACACGGCAGTACCGTAGCGATCAACCCTGCGGAGACGGCCGCAAGCCCCAGTGTGAAGCGGCGCTTAGCGCTGAGCAGACTATGCTCGGCGATGCTCAGGAGAAGTGGCTGATGGCAGGCATGAAGGCCGCACCACAGACCTGGAACATCCTCGCCAACCAGGTGATGTTCGCAAAAGTCGACGCAAAGCCAGGTGAGGGTGCCGAATACGCTATGGACCAGTGGAGTGGCTATGAGGTTCCTCGCCAGAGGCTCATCCAGTTTTTCGATCAAGCGAAGCCGAAGAACCCCGTAATTATCACTGGCGACATCCATTCCAACTGGGTAAGCGACATCAAGACCAACTCGAACGCGAACGTGGGAGTTGAGTTTGTAGGGACCTCAATCACCTCAGGTGGTGACGGGATCGACCTGCCGTTTGCCGAGGCGAACTTCAAGCGGGAGAACCCGCATCTGCATTATTTCTTGGCCAAGCGGGGCTATGTCTCATGCTCGGTTGATAGTAAAGAGTTCAAAAGTGAGTACCGGATCGTTCCTACTGTCACAAGCCCCGGGTCACCGATTGAGACTCGCGCCAAATTTGTAGTTCAAGCCGGTGCAAACCGGGTGGAGAAGGCATAATGAATCGTCGCGAATTCCTGGCAACAAGCGCAGCACCACTGCTTCAAACCAAGCAACCGAACATCCTTTGGGTGACCTGTGAAGACATGAGCCCAAACCTGGGCTGCTACGGCGACAAGTACGCCAAGTCTCCGGCCCTTGACGCGCTTGCAGAGCGGAGCCTGCGTTATCGACATGCCTGGTCTTGCGCGCCAGTCTGTGCCCCGGCACGAACCACGATCATCAGCGGCATGTATCCGCCTTCGACTGGCGCTGAGCATATGCGCAGCGAGACCAAGCTGGCAACCGGGCAGAAGATGTTCCCGCAAATCTTGCGTGAGGCAGGCTACTACACTTCCAACAATTCGAAGGAAGACTACAACCTGATTCATAC
>CAZZGS010000030.1:9548-12345 GCA_964653845.1 uncultured Bryobacter sp. | reverse complement strand
GATTCATACGGGCAAGGTCTGGGACGATAGCTCGAACAAGGCACACTGGCGCAACCGCGACCCCAAACAACCCTTCTTCAGCGTTTTCAACTTCCTCATAACCCACGAGAGCCAGATCCGAACCCCAGGCCATAAACTCAAGCACGACCCGCGTGAAGTGCACGTGCCAGCCTACATGCCGGACAACGAGATCGTTCGCCGCGACTGGGCGCAATATTACGACAACATCTCGACGATGGACGACATGGTGAAGAAGACTCTTGGAGAGCTTGAGGCCGACGGTCTCAAGGATTCAACCATCGTCTTCTTCTACTCTGACCATGGCGCGGGGATGCCGCGCTCGAAGCGATGGCCTTACAACTCTGGACTGCAAGTTCCGATGATGGTTCACATTCCAGAACAGTTCAAGCACCTGGCGCCGAAGGATTACAAGCAGGGCGAATGGTCCGATCGCCTGGTGAGTTTCGTCGATTTAGCTCCAACGGCACTCAGCCTGGCCGGCATCAAGAAGCCGGAATATCATCAAGGCCATGCGTTTCTAGGCGCAGAGATTGCGCCGGAGCAGGATTTTGTCTTCGGGTTCCGCGGGCGTATGGACGAACGGATTGATATGGTTCGAAGCGTCCGGACGCAGCGCTATGTGTACATCAGAAACTACATGCCCCACCGCATCTATGGGCAACATCTGGATTACATGTTTGAAATGCCGACAACCAGAAGCTGGAAAGCAGCCTTTGATGCGGGCAAGACGAATGAGGTTCAGAGCCGCTTCTGGAAGACCAAGCCGGCAGAAGAATTTTATGATTTGCAGTCGGACCCGGACGAAATCAACAATTTGGCTCTCCGGCCAACAGCTCAGCAGAAGTCCGAGATGACCCGTATGCGTGTCGCACAGACCTCAATGGCAGCTCGTATCCGTGACGTAGGATTCCTGCCCGAGCACGAGATTCACTCCCGATCAAAGGGTGACGCACCATACACAATGGCGCAAGACGGAAACCGTTACTCTGCGAATCGAGTGATCAACGCTGCAGAACTGGCTACTGGGCCAACGATGACGCAGCCCGAAATCTTTCGAACCTATTTAGGGGATGAGGACAGCGCAGTTCGCTATTGGAGCGCTATTGGAGTTTTGAGACAAGGCAGGGCTGCCGTTGAAATTTGTGCAGAGGCGTTGCGCACCAGCCTTAAGGATGATGCGCCGAATGTCAGGATTCTCGCTGCCGAAGCGCTCGCTCGCTTCGGCGAAGCCACGGACTTGAGGCCGTCGATGGAAGTACTGCTCAATGATGCTGATGCGACTAAAGGCGACCATTACATCGCTATAGCCGCATTCAACTCGTTAACCGAAGTGGGAGGAGCGAAATTGAAGCCCTATCGTGAGCGCATTGCCGCTTTGCCTAAAGGACAGCCCAAGGCACACCCAAAATTTGCGTCCTATATCCCCAGATCTATTGAATATTTGATGGAAATTTCCGCTTAGCGTCGGCGCAGAATGATGGCTGCCAAAGGCAGCAGCAAAAGCCTGAAGATGGAAGGCTCTGGGACTTCCGATGAGTTTGTCGTGCTTGTAGGAATGGATGCCCCAGAAGATCCAGATGTAGCAAAGGTGGGAATCCGGAGCGCCCCATGATCAGGGTGAGTAGGTCAATAGTGAAGAGAAAGTTGCTGCCGTCGCCGAGGAGCGTGAAGCCTTCGTCTGCATCACCAGTAATTTTGCCGGAAGGAGTGGTCACAAAATTCAGGTTCGTCATTTTGATATTCCTGATCCAGACGGACTTTGGGCTGACTACCCCATCCTTGCCCATCATCTTAATTTGTTGGCAAATTTCATGCCTGCTGGGGCAAAGCTGAAGGCATCCAGCTTTAGTTGGATCGTAGCCGCGTGGGCGGCAGCGACCATAAACATGAGCAGGATGATTCGCATGAGGACAGACAATTTATCGGCGGAGTAGAGAAAGGGCTTTATTGCCGATCCGTTTTCCACCTGAGGCGAGAGCACCATTTGGCTAGTTCCTTTGAAATTGTGGATAAACCTTAACTCAAGGGGCAAAAACTGTGATGAAATGCAAGGGTCACATGCCTAAGCGCTCTTCTCGACGGGACTTCATTACTCGGTCTGCCGCGACAACGGCGACTACCGCTACAGGTCTGGCCGCCCCAAACGGTGAGATCTCAAACGGTGCGCACATCCCCGCACTAAAGACAGCTCATACAACGAAGACGAATTCGATATGCCCATATTGTGCAGTGGGTTGCAGCGTCACCATTCATACGATTGGCGACAAGGCCCACAATGTCAAACCGCATATCGTCCACATCGAAGGCGACCCGGACAGCCCGGTCAATCGCGGGACACTTTGCCCCAAGGGTGCTTCGCTCGAAGAGTTCGTTCAGAGTGATCGACGACTGACGAAGGTGCGTCATCGTGCGGCTGGGGCTAAGGAATGGACCGACCTGACCTGGGAAGAGGCGATTCCGATGATGGCGTCGCGGATCAAGACTTCTCGCGACAAGGGCTTTGTTGAGAAAGACGAGAAGGGCCGCACTGTAAACCGGCTTGGCAATATCGCCATGATCGGCGGCTGTACAGACACAAACGAGATTAACTACCTGCTGAGCAAGTTCCGCTTCAGTCTTGGGTTACTCGCCTACGAGAACCAAAGCCGGCTTTGACACGGCCCCACGGTGACCAGTTTGGCCGCCACATTCGGACGAGGAGCAATGACCAATGGCTGGACCGACGTCGCCAATGCCGACGTCGTCCTCGTCATGGGCGGCAACCCCGCCGAGAACC
>CAZZGS010000030.1:0-9538 GCA_964653845.1 uncultured Bryobacter sp. | reverse complement strand
CAAGCGGCTTCGCAAGGCAAAAATCATTTGTATTGACCCGCGATTCACTCGCACTGCGGCTGTATCCGATTGCTATGTGCCGATTCGCTCGGGCACCGATATTGCCTTCCTGGGCGGGTTGATTCACTATGCCGTCTCGACGGGCAAGTATCAGCGCAAGTATGTCGAGCAGCATACCAATGCGAGCTTTTTGATCACCGAGGGCTTTGGCTTTGAGAACGGCCACTTTTCCGGCTGGCAGGGTGACAAGTACGACAAGACCACGTGGCAGTATGAGCTGGACGGGAGTGGCAATGCCAAGACCGATCCGAAGCTCGAGCATCCGCGCTGTGTCTTTCAGTTGATGAAGAAGCACTACTCGCGCTACACGCCCGAGAAGGTGGCCGAGATTTGTGGCTGCACGAAGGAAGAGTTTTTAAAGGCGGCCGATTTGATTACGGTTGCGGCAGCCGAGGACAAGTCTGGGACGGTGCTTTATGCGCTCGGTTGGACACACCATTCTTTTGCGGTGCAGTTGATTCATGCGGCGGCGATGGTGCAGTTGTTGATGGGCAATATTGGTATGCCTGGTGGCGGCGTTAACGCGCAGCGCGGGCACGCGAATATTCAGGGTTCTACCGATATGGGCGCCTGGAATATGTTGCCCGGGTATCTCAAGATTCCTCGTGCCAATCTGGCGACGATCGAGGAGTACCTCAAGGCGAATACTCCGAAGCCCTTGCAGGCCAAGAGCCTGAACTACTGGGGCAACACGCCGAAGTTTTTCAAGAGTCTGCTTAAGGCCTATTACGGCAAGAAGGCGACTGAGGCGAATCAATACGGCTATGACTGGCTGCCGAAGATCGATGAGACAGGTGACCATTCGTGGGGCGCTTTCTTTGACGATATGTTCCATGGCAAGCTTGAGGGTCTCATCAGCTTTGGGATGAACCCGGTAGCAAACGGACCCAATACGAAGAAGATGCTGACTGCACTTTCAAAGTTGAAATGGCTGATTGTCGCCGAGAACTTTGAGACCGAGACGGCGGCATTCTGGAAGGCCAAGACGCTGGCGGCGAAGGACTACCCGCTGGCCCTTGATGAGGCCGGGATCTCGACTGAAGTATTCTTGCTGCCCGCTGCCAACTTCGCTGAAAAAGACGGAGCGTTTGTGAATTCGTCCCGCTGGTTGCAGTGGAAAGAAGCGGCGACGGATCCTCCTGGTGAAGCAATGCGGGATCAGGAGATCATCGCAAAACTCTTTCTTGAGATTCGCAAGCTCTATGAGAAGGATGGCGGGGCAAACCCGGCACCGCTGATGAACATGAGTTGGGATTATGCGAAGCCAGCTATGCCGTTGTTGAGTGAAATCGCTCGCGAAGTGAATGGTGTCGACCTGAAGACTCTTAAGCAACTGAATGGCTTTGGGGAGCTTAAAGACGACGGCTCAACTGCTTGTGGAAATTGGGTTTACAGTGGCTCGTGGACAGAGGCGGGCAATATGATGGCGCGCCGGGGACAGGTGGATCCAACGGGGCTTGGACTTTATCCGCAATGGTCCTGGAGTTGGCCGGCGAATCGGCGCATCCTGTACAACCGGGCTTCGGCGGATGAGAATGGCCAGCCCTGGGATAAGACTCGTGCGCCGCTGCAATGGGATGGCGAGCGTTGGCGCGGCGATGTGCCCGATTACAAGGCCGATGCTGAGCCCGGTTCGCTGCCGGCGTTTATCATGCTGCCTGAGGGCGTGGCGCGGCTTTTTGCTCCTGAGCTTGTTGAGGGGCCGTTCCCGGAACACTATGAGCCGGCAGAGTCTCCTGTGCTCAATGCGCTGCATCCGGAGGCTAGCGCCAATCCGATGCTGAAGACGTATTCGAGTGAGCCGGTGGCGTTTGGCAAGGCGAAGGATTTCCCCTACGTGGCGATCACTTATCGGCTGACCGAACACTTCCACTATTGGACGAAGCATACGAACTCCAGCTCTCAGCTGCAGTCGAATTTCTTTGTTGAGCTGCCAGCAGAACTTGCGGCGTCGAAGGGCATTGCCAGCGGGGATCGCGTGAGAGTCTCATCGGCACGCGGGAGTATCGAAGGCCCCGCTCTGGTGACCAAACGATTGCGCACACTCCTAGTCAATGGCGAGAAGACGTATCATGTCGGCCTGCCCATCCACTGGGGTTTTGTCGGCAAGATTACCGGCCCCCTCATCAACAACCTCACCCCGAGCGCTTATGATCCCAATTCGGGTACTCCCGAGTACAAGGGCTTTCTCGTGAGTCTGGAGAAAATCTGATGCTCGTCGCCAAACTCATCGATACAACTCTCTGCATCGGATGCAAGGCCTGCGAAGTCGCCTGCCAGGAATGGAACGACCAGGAATACACGCTGGGCACCTTTGATGGCAGCTATCAGACGATGCCGGATCTTGCTCCTAACTTCTGGAACCTCATCAAGTTCAACGAGGTGGAAAAGAACGGCGGGACTTCGTGGCTGATGTCGAAGTACCAGTGCATGCATTGCGCCGATGCCGGTTGCATTGCAGCTTGCCCTGCACCTGGGGCGATTGTGCAACTTGCCAATGGCACAGTTGATTTTGTTCATGACAACTGCATCGGTTGCGGCTATTGCATTACGGGTTGCCCATTCGATGTGCCGAAGTTAAGCCCGACTACGAAGAAGGTTTATAAGTGCACGCTGTGTTCAGACCGCACGGCTGTGGGTCTTGAGCCAGCTTGCATCAAGACCTGCCCGACCAATTGTTTGACCTTTGGCGAGCGGGACGAGATGATCCGCGTGGCTGATATTCGAACTCGCGAATTGAAAGCGGATGGATTCCCGGACGCTGGTGTTTACAACCCGCAGGGGGTTGGCGGCACGAATGTCATTTATGTCTTGAACGATGTGAAGCAGCCCGAGAGCTATGGCTTGCCGAGGGACCCTGTGATCCCCTGGACGGTGCAATTGTGGAAGGGTCCGCTGAAGGTGATTGGGACGCTGGCTTTTGTGGGCACTATTCTGGGCGCTTTCTTCCACTTCGTGATTTATGGCCCGCAAGACCCGGAGGTGCATGGTCATGACGAAGAGTGAGATTCGCATCCCGCGCTTTGACGCTTACGAACGGGTGATGCACTGGATGTCGGCGCTGAGCTTTCTCTACGCGACGCTGACTGGCCTCGCGATTTGGACACCAAAGCTTTACTGGCTTGCCGCGGTGTTTGGTGGCGGCTTTGTAATTCGTGGGACGCACCCGTGGTCTGGTGTGCTTTTTTCGGCAATGATTGGCTGGATGTTTGCTCGCTGGGCGAAGACGATGGGTCTTGATAGCGACGACAAAATCTGGCTAACCAAGATGGACAAGTACATCACGCATCAGCATGGGGCGTTGCCAGAGTCTGGCCGCTTCAATGCGGGGCAGAAGATGTTGTTCTGGAGCCAAGTGGTGACGGCGCTGTTGCTTTTTGCCAGCGGCATCGTGATGTGGTTTCCGGAATGGATGCCAAGGAGTTTGCGGTTAGTTGCGATTGTGATGCATCCGCTGGCTGCGATTGGATCGATTAGCGGGATTATTGTTCACATTTACATGGGAACGGCAGCGGTGCCGCATTCCATGAGGGCGATGCTGCGGGGCTGGGTTGTACCGGAATGGGCCCGCTTTCATCACCCCAAGTGGTATCGCCAGTGGCGAGACTCAACCAACATTAGATAGACAATATACGATAGGATTTCAAAACATGCGATTTACTATTCTCAGTTTATGGATCGCTGTGGCCGTGTCTGCCCAAGTGAAGGCACCTAGCGACGAAGCAAGTATTCGCGCCGGTCACACGCTCTATCAATTTCACTGCGCTTTTTGCCATGGCAAAGGCGACGACGGCATGGCGGCCAATCTGGTCACGCCGAACCTTGTTCACGCACCGACCGACTCGTCACTGGTTAACATCATCCGGAACGGGATTCCTGGATCGGATATGCCTCCGGCGCTTGGAATGAGCGATGAGGAGATGCTGCAGGTGGCTGGCTACGTCCGGACGCTGGGGCGCACTGCGCCGGCCAGTATCGCTGGAAATGCGGCCAATGGTAAGGCACTCTATGCGGGCAAAGGCGGTTGTGCGGGTTGCCACATGGTGCAAGGAGCTGGCGGCCGGATGGGCCCGGACCTGACACAGATTGGGGCCATGCGCAGCCCATCGAATTTGCGCACTTCGATTGTTGACCCAAGCGCTTCGATTGTGGGTGGCTGGACGATGGTGCATATGACGCTGAAGTCTGGTGCCAAGTTGAATGGCATCCGTCTCAACGAAGACAACTTCTACATCAGCCTGCGCGACGGCAAGGGCAAGATGCAGACGGTGGCTAAAGCGGACGCTACCAAGATTGATCGCGACATCACGAAATCATCAATGCCCAATTACGAAAAGGTTTTTACCTCAGACGAAATGACCGACTTGATTGCTTATCTGTTCTCGCTCCGAGGTGCAATGTGAAGTATCTTCTTCTTTTGACGGCCAGCCTGCTCTGCGCTCAGGCCCCTGGTGACTGGCTCCATTTTCAAGGCAACCAGCAGGGGCATCGCCATTCCGCGCTGAAGCAGATTAACAAGGCTAATGTTGCCAGGCTGAAGCCGGCGTGGACGATGCAGATCGACAAGACCGATAAGTTTGAAACGAGTCCGATTGCCCGTGATGGCGTACTGTTTATTTCAGAGCCGCCAAGCGATGTGACTGCGATTGAAAGCCGAAGTGGCAAGGTGTTGTGGCGCTACAAGCGCGTGCTGCCGGATAATGTTCCGTTTTGTTGCGGCAAGGTGAATCGCGGTGTCGCGATCCTTGGGGACCTGATTTTCATCGGTACTCTCGATGCGCATCTGGTCGCGCTGGATGCGTCGACGGGCAATGTTGTTTGGGATGTTGTGGTTGCCGATTACAAGAAAGGTTATTCGAGCACGGTGGCTCCTTTAATCGTCAAAGACAAGGTGATCATCGGTAGCGCGGGTGGTGAGTTTGGAGTCAAGGGCTACCTTGCGGCTTATGAAGCCAAGACCGGTAAGGAAGCCTGGCGGCTGTGGACCGTGCCTTCGGAAGGCGATAAGGCGACTGAGACCTGGCTTGGCGATAGCTACAAATATGGCTCTGCGACGACATGGATGACCGGCAGCTATGACCCGGATCTCAACACGATTTATTGGGGCACCGGCAACCCGGGCCCGGACTGGAAGGACGATAAGCGAGCAGGCGACAATTTATATTCCAATTCGTTGTTGGCCATTGATGCCGATAGCGGCAAAATGAAGTGGTACTTCCAGTTCACCCCTCATGACGTTCACGACTGGGATTCGGCACAAGTGCCGGTGCTTGTCGATGAGATGTGGAATGGCAAGATGCGCAAGCTGGTGCTGTTTGCCAATCGCAATGCTTTCTACTATGTGCTCGACCGGACTACTGGTGAGTACTTGCTCGGTAAGCAGTATGTGCGGCAGAACTGGGCGCAGCCGGAGCTGGACGGGAAGGGCCGGCCGACTCGTTTGCCAAATACGTTCCCGACTGCGAATGGGACGACGGTGTATCCGAATTCTCCTGGGGCGACAAACTTTCAGGCTCCTTCTTACAGCCCCTCGACGAAGCTGCATTACGTCATGACTCGTGACGAGGGTGGGGTGTTCTACACCGGTGACGATACCTATAAGGAAGGTAGCTGGTATCTGGCTGGACGCTTTGTGTCGAAGCCGGGTGAGGAAGCTACGAGCGCGATCAAGGCGATTGAGCCGAAGACTGGCAAGTCGAAGTGGGAGTATCCGATGAGCTCGCCTTCATGGTCTGGTGTATTGTCAACGGCTGGCGGGCTGGTGTTTTCGGCTACTGCCGATGGCGACATGATTGCACTGGATGACACGACAGGTAAGCTGTTGTGGCGCTACCCGATGGGTGGGCGCGCATTTGCCAATCCGATTAGTTATGTTGCGGCAGACGGCAAGCAGCATATTGCTATTGCCTGTGGGCACGCGCTGTTTTCTTTTAGCATCGAATAGATTCAGGTTATGGCTGGCCCGGCGCCGGCCTTCAAATTCGCCTCAGAATCAAACTCTTGAAATAAAAGTTGTTGAAGGTCGGCATGGAACGAGGCAGGTTGATATTCAAGATCTGTCAATATGATTCGATTCGCCCAGCGTATCCGAGGGAAAGCCAAGGGAAGGTGAAGGACCTGTTTTCAAAACGCGTCAGGCAGCTTCAATGTTCACTATAAGCTTTTTACCGACGGCTGCCAGCGCATCCTCAACGGCATCGAGGCGCGAGGCGTGCCTGAAATCGAGAAGCCGGTCCACTTGGGGCAGATGGACTCCCAAACGTTTTGTTAGCATCGCTTTGGTTACCCGCTTTTCGCGCATCGCTTCGTGAAGCAAGATTTTTGCCGATTCAAGGCCCCGCAACGTAATCGGATGGCCGGATGTGAAGTTCACCACGGGCAAAGGTTTACGAGACTCCACGTACATTTCGAGCGCCGTTGCTAGCGCATCTCGTGCTCTTGCCTTGGCATCGGCCTCGCTCACGCCATAGGTTATCGCCCCCGGAAGATCCGGAAAGCGTACCAATACTGTTCCTTCGTCATTTTCAAATGTTGCAAAATAGGTCATAACGTTGCCCTAGCCCAATCTCAGATCTTTTTTGATTGCCTGAACTAAACCAGTTGTGAGTTCCTTGCTCGCGCCATGCATCGGCAAAATCGACATTCGCTTACCGAGATAGACCTTAAGATGCCCACCCTTGCCCGACGCGAAGGAGCAGCCCTGGACTTGCAGCCACCTTTTAAACTCGCGCGCCTTCGAGAATTTATGCTACCAAAGATGCAACATATTTGATGTATCTTGTTCTGAAATCACTTTCAGGTTCTGCGCAGGTCTTCGAAGTGGTCACAATTGGCCAACGGCTTCACCTTCGGCCGGCACTGGCTGACAAAGCTGATTGTTGCTTGTCCTCGGTTTTGGTTAGCAGCTATGACTGCTTGGTCGACCAGAAATTTTGAATCGATGGTTAGCGCCTGTGTGGAACAGCGGGGCTTTAGGCTTGTTTTTTCTGCAAATGCAATGTTGGCGGGGTGGAAGGCTTGGGTGCAGGTGGATGCGTCCCCATCACAATTCTGAAAACTCTTGACCTTTGAAGGGATGTTGGGGTCCATCGGTAAGCTATTGATTCTAAACGCTATCCTGGGAGGTTAGACTCGATGTAACTGTTTGCGGATTCATCAGTTTCGGAGTTCGCGAGAACAAAAAGTCTGGAATTGCTGAGCAAATTTGAGAGATGCGCTGGGACGCATCAGGCTGACGCCCTTACGAGAAGAATATCGTTTAGCGGATGAACCACGGAGACGGTGTGGAAAACTTTTTTAACCTTGTGGATAAAGCGAAACAAAAATAAACTTTTCTAGCGGGTCAACGTCTCCTATAGTAGAGAAGAAGCATATTTATGGATATCAACACCAACGCATTTCGGATCGTCCAAGAAGCAACTGGCTCAAGCTCAAAGCGTCGGCGTGGCGAAGTCTCCACAGCCCCAGGACGTACTGGGGGCTTAAGGGTGGCCCAAGTCGGGCTAATGCTTTGAGCCCCGAGCGCCGAAAAGAGATTGCAGTGAAGGCGAGCAACGCTCGCTGGGGCCGCTAGCTCAAGATTATCCGTTATCAATAATATTCTTAAACACAAGGGCCCGTTAAGAGGCTCAGCTTTTCAAGGAGGAAGTTCTATGTCTGACAACAATGCGAAGGTCTTCTCAGCGACGCACAAGGATGGAGCGGTTGCCCATCATGTAGATCTTGAGGATGGAAATCACGTCGTGGGGCTTGGTGCGATCAAAGTCTTGATCGTTCCTGATGGTGAATATTGGTTTGCCCAAGGGCTTGAAATTGACTATTCAGCCCAAGGGGATTCCGTCCAGGCAGCGCAGGCTAATTTCGAGATCGGCCTAGAAGCCACAATCGAAGATCATCTAAGGGTCAACGGCGACATCAAGAGGCTGCTAGCGCCAGCTCCCGCGGACGTGTGGAAAGAAATGCTTGGCGAGGCCAGCGGGTCGCAGTATAGATATTCCTGCGTCGCGAGCTACGAAATCGAACAGCTAAAGCCCTATCGTAGCGTCTGCTTCTACCAGGCCGAAAAGGCTGAATTGGCCTGTGCCTGACGCTGTGAATCGCTTAGTAGTCCTACAAGTCTTGAAAAGATGCGCGGTCGGGGTTTCGATAGGCCCCGACTCTAAAGTTACTCTAGCGAAGGACGGCGAATACGAGACTTATGTATTCCCTGATCACGTTGGGAAGAGAATGCTACATACGTTGTCACGCAAATATGGTGTAGCGATTCATTTCTTCTGGCACCCCGAAATGATTGATGGCCCCCTCGATCTCTCAGCACGAGCAGCCCCGAACTAGCCCGCCTCAATTTCAAACTGACCCGCTACCCAAAACCCGTATGATGTCTAAATCGGCACGGAATCGGGCGGGGCTTTCCCCTCGATGCCTGATTAGATGAGGCGCTAAGGTGAATCGGTGAGTCTGATTCCTGGGGCCCGAAGCAGATCGACAAACTTCATGCACGAAGAAATGGGCTCTGAGCCTTTGACCTCTTGCGCATTGAATCCTAATACTTCCAACATCGTCACCTCACGGATCGATGTGTCCATATTCAATTCCTCATTCACTTTGCGTTCTGTTGTGAGTCTTAATGTCCACGAAAGAGGGACTAATGCGAGCGCGAAACAAAACTATTCCAAGATTTGGGATTGCTCGACTAAAGGATCTTGAAGATCGGCTCGGCCTTTGGCACATAAAGGCTGCCTTCGGTAAGACCCTCTGGGACGCAGTGGCTTAGGAGCCGCTGGAGTTCGGAGGGTCTTTTCTTTGAGCTTAGGACTTCTGTAAAGATGGTGCAGATTTCTGCTACTTGATCGGCGGTCTCGTGGACGAATTCGATTCTGAAATGACGAATTCCGGCTCTGAGCCAGGATTCCAGATGGGTTGCTGAGTGTTGGGCTTCGGATCCGAAGACTGTGTTGCGGCAGCCTATGTCGGCTAATACAGGATGGCGGCGGCCTTGCTCGTCTTGTAGGGAGATTTCGTGCTTTTCGCAGGGGCGGCCGCAGTCGAGATACGATGTGCCTGTGGACATGAAGCGGCAGAAGATGCAGTGCTCGGTGTGGAAGACGGGCAGGTGCTGGAAGGCTACTACTTCTATTTGAGCTGCTCCGCTTTCGATTGCCAGCGCTTCGATTTGACGGGCGTTTAAGTCGTGGGTTGGCGTTAGTCGATCAAGGCCCATCGCTAGCAGGATTTTCCCGGTTACGGCGTTGGCGGCGTTGAGGCTAAAGTCTCCCGTTAGGTTGGGTAGGTGCTTAAGGCGATCTAGCAGGCCGGCGGAGCGGATGAGGAGGCCGCAGTTTAGCTTCGCTAAGAAGTCGGCGATTTTGTCTTCGCCTGGCTTCAAAACTCTGGGGCTTGCTACCCTGGCCGGGATGCCGCTGGCTTTTAGTTTTTCCAGCGAGGGCCAGAGACCGTAAAGATCGAGATAGTCGAGGGT
>CAZZGS010000029.1:0-16970 GCA_964653845.1 uncultured Bryobacter sp. | reverse complement strand
CCCTCGCGCCGGACCAGTTCAACCACCCCACCCCAATCGATCCCTGCATTTCGGAACAACGGAAGGTATGGGCTCTGCGGATTCCCCCAGACCCCTAGTCGCAACAATTCCAGCAGCGATTCCTCCCGCTTGGCAACTTGTTTCCGCAACAACTGACGTGACTCATCAAGGCTCATCTTTTTACGAAAGAACCCCCTCAACCCAGCCGCATATCGCCCAAACATCCTCAACTCGTCAAACATCAAAACATTACCTTCACACCAACCTGTACCTCGCGACCAGGCGATGCACTCGTGATCCTTCCCGCATCCTCACGAGTTGCTGTTCGCGTAAATACCTGCATTCGCTCCGCCAGCGGCAAGTCGAAGTTCGTGTGATTGAGCGTATTGAAACATTCAAAACGAAGGTCAATCTTGATCCTCTCGCTTCGCCCCATCGACATCCGCTTCGCCAGCACCGCATCCACGCTAAAGAACCCCGGGCCAATCAGCGTATTGCGCCCCAGATTCCCAAGATATCCCGCTTCCGGGCGCACAAAGGCAGCCGCGTTGTACCACTGCAATGGATCTCCAGTCACGATCTCGCCTCGAAAAGCAGGGTTCAGATCAGGCCGCTGCCCCCCGCGACGGTCTGGTCGAAGTGTAAGTGTTCGCGCCGCATCATAAGCTAGCGTAACTGTAAATGGTGCGCCAGAGGTTAGTGTGCCAATAGAAGAAATACGCCATCCTCCAAACACCGCCCGCCACTTCCGGCTCGACGGCTCTCCTAATCGCCAAGTCAACGTCCCAACAAAATTGTGCCGCTGATCGTGATTGGACAACCCGCGGTTAAACCGGCTATTCCCGTTTACCGGGATGCCGATCGAGTTTTCCGATTCAGTTTGTGCAAATGTAGCGGAATCGTCGTCGATCGATTTCGACAACACGTAAGACAGCGAATACTTGATTACACCCGATGATCGATTCTCCCAACCGATTTGCAGGCTTTGGTAAAACGATTGCCCTTCAAACTGGCGATCTCGGATGATGCCGAAATTTGGATTCTGGCGAACCCCACCCGCCGGGAAAAAGAGCCTCCCATCGGAGGCGATACTCGACGGCGCAAGATTTGCATCCTCGATTATCTGGGACAAATGCAAACCATGCGAGCCGGCATAAGCCGCCCTCAAACTCCCAAGCCGCCCAAGGCTCTGTTCCACATTAAAATTCCACTGTTGCACATACGGCTGACTCGGCTCCTGCGGCAAGCGTTCAGCTCGCAAATCGAGACTGGGCCGGTTCACCAATTCAAGATATCCGGCAGATGGAAGCCGCCCCACACCCAACGCTTGAATCGACCCACTCTGGTAAGCCGGTGGGTTACGGAATCCCGCAATCAGCAAAAATTGCGACAACAACTGGTCATGATAAATCCCATAGCCCCCACGCACGATTGTGCGCCCATTTCCTGCCAGATCCCACGAAAATCCGGCCCGAGGAGCTAAATTCCGAAGCGAAGGATTCTTGAACATGGCCCCCCCAACACGCACGGCGGGGCTCAGCAGACTATCCAGATTCGCAAGCTTTCCTTGCACTTCGCTCGGGGTCGTAATCCACTCATGCCTTAGTCCTAACTGAATCGAAAAATTACGAAAAATCTGAATCCGGTCTTGTATATACCACCCAAAGATCCATTGCCTCAACCCGCGAATCGTATCCGATCCAGGCAGCAGCGCTCGAAACCGGTCTGACCGGTTCTCCAGAAAATCACGTACTGAAGGGAAACGATATTCACCACTATTCAGGCTCTGGCTATCAGAGTTGAATCGCGTTCGCTCTACACTAATCCCAGCTTTGATCCAGTGACGGCCGCGCACAAAACTCAAGTCGTTGTATAGCTGCAAAGAAGTGAAGGCGTTGTTGTCGTAGTCAAGCCCGCCGCTACCTCCCGGAAACAACGATAACCCCACAACATCGATCCGCCCCATGGCCCGTGCCCCGGGCACAAAGACAAAATCTGGGTTGTCGATCGCCCGGTCTACCGGCTCTACCAGATTGCTGACGCTCACCGTCCGGCTCAGCCCGCCCCGAACAGAGTTCACCAGTGCAGGCGACAGCACACTCGTGTGCTCCACCACGGCCGATTGATGGCGCGTTTCAAAGCGCGCCCGGCCAAGCGCAAAAGCGGTCAAATCCGCCCGCTTCCCAACATTTAGCGTATATCGCGCAAACAGCGAATGCTGGTCGGAGAAGCGGTGATCGAATCGCGAAGTGTAGAAATTCTCCCGCGAATTGGTCGGATTCGTAAAACTAAACTGCCCGGTGTCCCCCGCAGTCGATAGATTTGGCGATGGAAAAAAACTCAGGATCCGCGCTACCTCCGCATCAATCCGCACCGTCTGCCCCCCCACTACACCCCGCCGCGCCTGATCACTCAAAGTGGTATTGGTAGCGGTGTTGCCGCGCAGTTGCAGCAACCCTTCGAATCCACCGAAATAAAAGGTGCGGTTCCGCCGCAAAGCCCCACCAAGCGTCCCCGCATACTGATGACGACGAAATTCCGGCTGTTTCGCCGGATCGAAATAATTGCGCGCATCCAGATTGTCGTTCCGGTGAAAGTACGCGAGCGACCCATGCAGCTCATTCTGCCCACCCTGCGTCACCGCATTCACAACGCCCCCAGCCGCCCTTCCGTACTCAACGCTAAATCCGTTCGTCAGTACCGAGAATTCACGCAGTGCATCGGTCCCCAAGTTAAGTCCATTGGCGCTGCCAGTCGATGAGCCGGTATTGTCGCTTACGCTTATCCCGTCTAGCCGGAAATTGTTCTGCACAGGTCGCGATCCTGAAATCGAAAGCTGAGCTCCAAAACCCGTATTGACACTTCGATTCTTCGAACGCGCAAAGCTCACTCCCGGCTGCAAGGCAGCCAACTGCAGATAGTCTCGGCCATTGAGCGGTTGCTCGCGTATCGTCTCCCCGGAAATCAGATTTGTGAGCCCCGATAACGAGGCATCCACCGTTCGCGAAGTCGCCCTTACGGTTGCCGTTTCACTAACTCCTGCAAGTTGCAGCCTATGGTCAAGCCGCACCTCACGTTCTACGCTCAAAGCTACATTCTCGACAACCACATCTTGAAACCCTGCCGCACTCACCCTGATCCTGTAAAGGCCCAATTCAAGGCCCCCAGCGAGATACATCCCCGATTCACTGCTCCGCAGTTCACGCCGTGATGTCTGATTCAACCCTTCAATGATCACGGTCGCGCCGCTCAACGATGCCCCGGATCCATCAAGCACAAGCCCGGCAATTGAGCTGCCGCGTGTTTGTCCAAAAGCTGATTCAACTATCAGTAAGATCGCAATCACTAAATACATTGATGATTGCCACAGCCCCCTAAGATGTCTTTTCACGAATTGCTCTCAACCTCGATAAACCTTCAATCATCGCCCGCCCATTGTGATAGGCCGCCTTCCATTCATTCGCCTTGCCGCCCCGCGCCTTCCCATCTACCCCAATCACAGAATGCCAATCGCCATTCTTCCAATCAATCTGATACTTGTCGCAAAAACTCCAGGTCTTGCGAAACACCTCAAAATACTCTGTATTGTTGGTCAATTGATACATGGTAAGGGCACTAACGAGAGCCTCGGCCTGAACCCACCAGCTCTTGCTCTTATCCGAAGCCATCTCATTCAACTGCCCCGTGTAGAAGAACCCACCCAGCGCCTCATCGAATCCATACTTGCGGCAATACGCAAAGTTAGCCCTGAATTGATCCACATAAGGGCTGCTCGGCAACCCGGCCGCCCGGTTAGCCTCTGTAATTAACCAGATGTTCTCAATATCATGTCCATAGCTCACAGTCGAAAATGCCCCCTCAAGTCGAGGTGACCAATCGCGATCGTATTTGTCCGTGCAAGCCATATGCGGCTTCCGGATTACCGCATTCGATTCAATGGCGATCAGCTCAATCAACCGGTCCCGCACCGTCGCATTGCGCGTCGCCTGATAGAGCGACGTCATCGCCTCCATCAAATGCAAATGCGTATTCATCAGCTTCATCCCCGGCGCAGATCCACCCATATAAATCGGCTCATTCACCGGCGGGGTGGCCCAGTCCTGCAGGAAGTATTCGACGTAACCGCCATGCACTGGGTCATGCGCTTTCTTCTCTAACACCTCGAAAACTTTCAGCGCAAACTCCAGCACATCCTTGCGTCGCGAAGCCATCGCATACTCAGCCAGCGCAAACAAAGCAAAACTCTGCCCATACAAATGCTTATTCACTTTGGTCGGCTTGCCCTGCGCATCCACCTCCCAATTGAACCCGCCATGGCGAGTGTCCCACATCTTCTCACGCAGGAACTTGTACCCGTGCTCGGCCGCCTCCAGCATCAACTTGGGCTCATGTCCATGCCGCGCCATCCGCGCAAAAAACCACAACATCCGCGCCTGCGTAACAACCGCCCTGGCAGCCGCACCTTTCGACTTTCCCTCAAAGTCATGATTCAGCAAATACCCGCCAGCCGGGTCCACCGTTTTCGGATACCAAAAGCCCAGAATATTCTCAACCAGCGTCTTCTCGAAAAGCTGGATGTACAGGTCCAGCTCACCGCGCGTGGGCAGAAAGGGCGCGGCAGCCGCAGTCATCGCAAAGCTCGAAAAAGTGCGGCGTAGCATGTTGAACCCCATTTTATCGTTGCCGTATCATACGCATCATCTTGCCCCACAGTGAATGCGTCAGATCCTCGAGGTCACGCGCCTCGTCATCCACCGTAACGTTCCAGTGCACGCCAGCCATCTCATCCGCCGTACCCGGCCCCCAAACCACGCGTTTCGGCGGCCGGTTCGGATTGCGGGGATTCTTCACCGAGTTGTCGTAAACGATCTCCATCTCCAGAATCGTCCCTGCCTTTATCCCCAGCGGTGTCTTCAGTTGATAGATGTCCTGCCAATTGAAATCCCAATCCGTAATCGTCAGCACCGTCTTGCGCAACCCACTCGGCAAAGTCACCCAGGCCTGCACCTTCCGCGCTACAAAGTGCGCATGAGGGATGATCTGCCATAGCGTCACATCCACAGGCAATTCAAACGAATCGTATACCTTGAAAATAGCTTGCCCCGCCGGAATATCAATTGCCTTCGAGGTCAATGGGATATCAAGCAACTTTTTCTTCGGTGGCTCTTTCGCAAAATAAACGGCCACCCCACTCTGATCTGTCTCAGTCTTGCCGGTCGGATGATAGTGGATTTGAAACACAACGTCTGCCCCCGGAGGTACGCGCACCGCCGTCCCCGGCGGCATCTGCAATCGTCCATTCCCAGGGCTCCAGCCACCCAAACTCGACGAAGGCAAAAAACCCGGACTCCCAAAACACGGATAACCCGCTCCATCCGCTTCTGCATCCAGCTTCCGCCCAGCCCCCGATAAATCAAAGAAGAGTAAAGCATGATGCACTACACGTCGATTCCCAGGCAAGAACTCAAAACCGTCAACAAAGCGCAATCCATCATTGCCCGTCGGAATCACAAAACAACGATACTGATCATCACCATCAGACGGTAGGTCATAGCCGCTCTTCATCCGCCACACCAGATCCGGCTCCGCCTTCGCAACCATCGGCTTCGGCTTCGCCGGCACGGCAATCCCCGCCACGGCACCTTCCTTAACCCACGCTTGCAGCGTCGCAATTTCAACCGCGCTCAACCGGCGATCCCGATGAAACGCAACCCCCGGCGCAACCGGCTTCCAGGGCGGCATAAACCGCGTCGATGCAGCTAGTGCGACCTGACGCGCGTGTTTCTTCACGGCCTCAAAACTATCTAAGGGAAACGGCCCGACCTCTCCGGCCTGATGACACTTCACACAGTGCCGCTCCAGAATCGGCGCTACATCGTTATGATAATTAGCCCCGCTACTCGGTTGGCTTTTCGCGAGGAGGAGCCACAGCCAGAAAATCTTCCCGAACACGCTCCAGGTACTGGTCCATAAGGTATTGCACGCGCTCATAGCTAGGGCTCGAAACGACAAATCCAACATGGTGCTTCTTCTCCATACGCCACACCAGTTCAGGGTCGTTGTATCCTGAAATATCCGGCTTCTCCTGACGCGCAAGGCTGACCAGCAACCCGCCGTATTTGTTCTTAACCTCGCCGAGCTTGTAATTGCCTGCTCCGCCATCCACTTCAATCTTGGCCCATTCCGCCCACATATTGATATCGGTTGAGGCGGCAATCAGATCGGCAATATGCGCTCCACCCACCCTTGCCGACGTTTCAAGAAAGTAGATCTTCCCATCTTCGCGTCCTTGTATGTACTCGGTATGCGAGACCCCACGCAGCAATCCCATCGCGCTCAAAACCAGCTCATTCTTCTCCAGTAGGCTCTTCTCGAGCGGCGTCCCATGCTCGAGCAATCGTGTTGTAAACACGCCACCTTCGTGACTCACATCCATTGGCGGACGTCCATAACGGCTCGCAACAGCAAACAGGATTTCCCGTTCACTCACGACCGAATCGACATGAAAGATGTGCCCAGGGATGTAGCGCTCTACAAGATAATTCGATTGATCGTCCCCGAGTCCATCGACGATCCGCCAGAACTCGTCTTTTGTGTAGACCTTTTTGATCCCGATCGCACCAGCCATGAATCGGGGCTTTAGCACCCAAGGTGCCGGCACACGGTCAAGAAAGGCATTCACCCGGTCATGGTTCAGCACATGCTCAAAGTCCGGGATGTTCAGCCCCTTGTCCGCCGCCTGCCGCCTCATCGCCAACTTGTCGCGAAAGTAGCGTGTGGTAGTCTCACCCATACCCGGAATCCGTAAATGCTCTCGAAGCGAAGCCGCCATCTCAAGATCGAAATCATCCAGCGGTACAATCCGGTCCAGCGCTTCTGTCCGGGACAGGTAGCTTACCGCATTGATCGTTTGTTGTCTGTTCCACTGCTTTTTGTCGTCCGGCATGTAGTAAATCTCATCGATCGACTCCATCGGCCACTTCGCACATTCCTTCAGGCTATGTGAGGTCAAAAGCAGCACGCGGCAGCCCTGACGCTTGGCTTCGCGTAGAAATTCGTAGCCTTTTTCGTAACTGGCGATACAGAGAACGGTGAGGGGACGCATACTAAAAGACCTCGGGGTGCGGCTGGACTGCTACACTTTTCAGGTTAACCGCATGCAAGGCGCTCGTCAGCAGATCATAATCGAATTCTTTGAAAAACTCTTTGCCGCTCTGGCATTTGGGACCGCTTCGGCCCTTTCCCCATTAGCGCTCTTCCCGCTCGCGGGCAGAAGAATCGCATGGCGCCACAAAGCTCACAGCGCTGAGGTGGCCCGCACCTTGGCTTACCGTGAACTGGCCATCTTCCTCGCAATCGCAATTGCTGTCTTCCTCACACCGCAACTTCGGAATCTGCCATTTGACCCAGTCATCACTTCTGTATTCTTCCTGATTCTGAGTTTCGGCGCGATGCTTTTGGCGGAGCGATCCACTGCTGCCTTGCTACCCAAATTTCACGCCAGCGAGTGGAGTGGGCCTGCCCTTCGCAATTTGTTTGGCTGGGCTCTTCTTGGACTGACGCTCACGACATTCGGAAAAACCCTCGACCAGACAACTGTCTTCACCTCTTGCCTTGTAGCTATGACCACTGCCACAATTCCCTTCGCAATGGCATTCCGCCGTGGCGAGCCCGGTCTTCTAATCCCCGGTGCTTTTGTAGCTCTCCTCGGCATCACCCTCTGGAATCCCTGGATCGCTGCCGCAGGCTTCGGCTGGATAATCCCTTGCGCAGTTCAGATCACGCACAACGTAAAGGGATCCTTTGCCCTCCGCTCCCTGGTCTGCTGGGTTGGCCTTTGGGCAGGGCTCTACATTCCAGCTCCAGCATCCATCGCAACTATGCTGGGGATCTTCGTTTTGTCCCTCGAAATGTGGCGATTCGTGCTGCGCCTCATGGTCTACTTCCCTCTGCGAACCCTCCACCGCTTCAAAGTCTTCGGCTCCGAGAATTACGCCGCTGACGGCCCCGGCATGCTGCTCTCCAATCACGTCACGATGATCGACGGCTGGCTCCTCGGCGCGATGACCCAACGAATGGTCCGCTTTCTTGCCTTTGATGCTTACTTCAAGAACCCGATCGCAGCCTTTGGCCTGAATCTCTTCCGCTCGATTTCGATCTCACAAGGCGCTCGCCGCGAAGCCATCGAGAGCCTGCGCAAAGCACGCGCAGTGATCGAAGAGGGGCACTTCGCAGGAATCTTCCCTGAGGGCGGTATCACCCGCAGCGGCCACCTCCACCCCTTCCAGAAGGGTTTCACCCGTATCGTCTCAGGCACCCAGATCCCGGTGATACCGGCCTACATGAATGGTCTCTGGACCAACCTGCTCAGCTTCGGTGAGAGCAAAGTCACCATGCGCATCGGCCGCTTCTTCCGTCCCCTGGAAATTGAATTCGGAACCCCGCAACCGCCAACCATAAGCGCCAGAGACCTCTGGCGGGTCGTCAAGGGCCTTGAAGTCAACGCCGCCTTTCGCGATGCTCACCACGCCCCGCTTCTTCCCATCGCATTCCTCGAAGCAGCAAAGCAGCACGACAAACTCATCGCTGTTCGCGCAAACGGGCAAGGTATCAGCTACGGCGACCTCGCCTCAAAATCACTCCTGTTCGCAAGGCACATCAACCGCCGTCTGCGCCGCAAAGCCCGAATCGGCATCTTCTTGCCCGATGGCATCGAGAAGGTAATCGCCCACATTGCCACCGTTATGGCTGGCCACGTCGCAATGGAGATTCCCGACTTGTCCGGCAAAGAATTTGAGAACTTCGTCGCAAACCACGGCCTTGGAACACTGGTAACATCCCAAAGCTGGACAGATTCACATGGCCTCCCAAAAGCCGACAGCATGCTCTTCATCGGGCGCTCTCTTGAGAAAATTGAATCGCAAGACCCGATGCTGACCTCGATCTACCGCAAATTCTCCCCGAAATTTGCCTGGAAACAAGTTTGCACATATTCCATGCGCAAGGACAGCGCTGCTGTCATCGTCAGCTCTCCCCGCGGTCCGGCAGTGCTTTCTCACCGGGGCATCTGGAGCGCCGCCTGGGCAGCGCGTCGAGTTCTTTGGTGGAAACCGGGCATCAACATCAACAATCGCGTTCCGCTCAACCGCCCGGCCAGCATCAGCCTCGGATTGTGGATGCCGCTGCTCAACGGCGCAACCTTGGTTTATGGAAACGAACCCGTAGATTTTGAACTCGTCGACGCACCAGACTGGCAGTCCGCACACCCGGAAAGCAAACACGTGCTTGTGATTGACCCTTCCCAAGATCTCGGCGAACGCTACCTGCCAATTCTAGAAATGGCTGAAGCTTCAGGGGTCGCCGCAATTTCCTCGCCACCAGTAGATTTCATGGGTGAGGTGCAGAGCGGCATCAAGGCTGGCACCTTCGGGCAGATGCCGTTTGGATTGGAATTGGAAGAAACTGAGTCGGGAATCAAACTGCGCAGCCCATCGAAATTTCTGCGCTACCTTGACGCAGGCGAGTCCAAGACTCAGGAGTGGGTCGAAGTTGAGATCCCGCTGAGCCTTACAGAACATTGGTTCGTCGAGCGGCGCGTTACTTCAGAGCTGCAAACTTCTTCCACGACGTCGCCGGATCAAAGCTCTTCACATCCCCAGGGTGAATGATCACCCGAAAGCGGAAGCGCATCGTCTCGCCGGGCTTCAACGTCATTGCACCGCCGGTCGCGGCCTTGTCACGAGTGAAGTCGCGGACCCCAAAGATGTTGGATGCGAAAAGCCCGTAGGCGCGCGAATGCCAATAGGTCGGGTGACGCGGGTTGCCCGGGTGATCTAGAATCACAACGCCAAGCTTTTCCCCGTCGAGCGTTCCTGAATAGTCTACCCAAGGGCTTCGCTTCCCCCAAACATTCTTCTCTTTCTCGCCATCCACACTGGTCATCGTTCCGGTGGATTCCTCTTCTAGCGCCCGCACCAGCCGCATCGCAAAGACACCTTCCTTGGTATCGCCAAAAACCGATTCTTCAATCGCGGTCAGCGTAATATCAAAGTCCATCGTGCGCAAGCCATTGCCCGGTTCGGAATAAAATGTCATGGTTCGTGCTTCCGAGATCAGCCGCTTACCCGAGCCATCGATCCAGTCCTGAAGAGTCGAGACAGAGCCTGACTTCTTGCCGCTCTTGATGTCCTTCACCTTCACAACCTTGATTTCGCCCCGGCCCTTGCCGACGCCCTTCTGATTCTTTTCGTTGGCCCAGAAATCGTAACCGTTCACATCACCGTGCGAAAACCAGAGTCCACGATGGTGCGGGTGGTCGCGCTTCTCGCCTTCGACGAGGTCCATCGGGAAGCTGCGCGTAATCTGCTTCCCATTCGCAGTCCGAAGCGGATGCAGGTAGGGTTTGGCTGAGTCGGCGCTGATTATGTAATCGGAAAAATGCTTGCCATCGATCTCGATACGGATGCGGTCAGGGGCTTGTGTAAGCTTGACCTGGGACCAGGAAATTGTGGCTGCCAGGAGCAGGATTGAGTGAAGCTTCATCAAGGCAAGTAGATCACACCATGGGTGTCGGGTACAATGAACCAATAGGAGGACAGCTATGGGACCTTTGGGTTGGCAAGAGACAGTTTTCATATTTTTGCTTGCGTTGCTCATTTTTGGCCCCAAAAAACTGCCCGAGCTTGGCCGGAACATTGGTAAGGCTCTCACGGAATTCAGACGTGCTTCAAGCGAGTTGCGCGCGACTTTTGATCGCGAAATGGCCAACATCGAGAAGGAAACTTCTCCGATCAAGGAAGAAGCCGCAAGGTTGGGGAATGATATCCACAACACGGTTTACGACAACAACTCGTACCCTCATGACGACTACGGCTACAGCTATGATGGCTATAGCTCCCCCGACTACACGTCGGAGACGTCAGAGGTAGCGCACACGGATTCTACCGCGACTGAGGAAAGCTCAGGCTCGGATCACGAGAGCATCACGATCGCCCAAGTCGAAGGAACAGTCGCCGTAGGTTCGCACGACGAATCGACGGTATTGTCCACTGCGGAAAGCGCAACGGAAAAGGCCGATCAAACAGAAGCCAAGGCTTAAGAAAGCACGATACGATGCCGCAGGACGAGCAAGATAATAAAGGTGTGCCCGCACCCGTCTATGACCAGCCGGGTGGGGCAGACAGTCAAGGTTATCAACACAATGAAGCTCCTTTGGTAACTCTGCCTCGGGAGCCTCAAACACCACCACCACCGCCGAACCCTCCTCTTCCTCCACCCGAGGAAGAGGATGAAGATGATGACGGTATGTTGCGGATGTCGTTTCTCGATCATCTCGAGGAACTTCGTTCGCGTCTGATCAAGGCCGTTGTTGGCCTGGTCGTCACCTATGGGTTATGCCTGATTTTCGCGGGCAAGCTATGGGAGATCGTTTCAGAGCCTGCGGCAGCAGCCTTGCGAGCGATTGGAGCAAAGCCTGATCTGGCTCAGCTCGCGCCTATGGACGGCTTTCTGGTGGTCTACTTCAAGCTGCCATTGCTGGCTGCCTTGTTTATTTCCTCGCCCTGGATTCTCTGGCAGGTTTGGGCCTTCGTGGCTCCTGGGCTCTACAAGAAAGAGCGCAATATGGCTGCGCCTTTCGTTCTCAGTACGGCTGGCCTCTTCATTGCAGGCGGTTGCTTCGCCTACTTCGTGGCCTTCCGCTTCGGACTCGCCTTCCTGCTCGGAATTGGCATGAACTTAGGGATCAACGGTGGGGCCAAGATCACACCGGTAGTCTCAATTGTCGACTACTTCGACCTATTCGTGAATGTCATGCTCGGCATTGGTGTCACCTTCGAGTTGCCGGTGCTGATCTTCTTCCTGACGATGCTGCGTGTGGTGACTCCGAGCTTCCTGATTGAGCACTCGCGCTACGCCATCCTCGCGATTACGGTTTTGGCGGCTTTCATTACTCCCACCCCGGACATCGTGAACCTGCTGATCTTCGCCGTACCGATGATCCTTCTTTACTTCGTGGGCGTCTTTGCCGGCTACCTGCTGGTTCTGTCGCGTGAAGGCAAGCGATTCCCCTGGCACATCCTCTTTATGCTTCTGGCGGGCTTTGCCGCTGCTGGAGCGGGACTTGTCTGGCTGCTGGTGAGCCGATTCGGATTCAAGCTGGTTAACTACTGGCCTTACGTTGTTCAGTAGGGAAATCAGCGAGTGGGAGGCCGAAGACGTGGATCAAAAGTTGCGTCAGAGCCTCCAAGTTCGCAACAGCCTCGGCCCTCGCCTTTAACGGCTCAAATCCTTTGACCTCACCCGAGTAGCTGGGATGCAGTTCAAAGCCGAAGTGATCACGACAGAAAAACTTGAAGTCATTTGGCTTCGAAATCAGGTTGCCCCAGCTCAGGCTTGTGGGGCCAATGCGAAGTACGCCCTGCCCCAAAACCGGGAAATCAATACTGCCACCGCGGTCGAGAGTTTCTGAAGCGGCATTAAGAACGAGCTTGGTCCAGGCTTCTTCGGCGGCTTTAAGTAAATCAAAGAGTTTTTGATCGTCAAAACGAAACAGTAGCCTGTCGAGCGGATCTTTCCAAAGGAATTCGAAAACTCCTTCACCGCTGCGGCGCCTGAAGAGGCTTGCCGCCTCTGAAAAAACCAGAACTTCACGGCGAATGAGATGCCCAGGGTGGCGTTCGCATTCAAAGCAGGCAACACCAGCTTCACCTAGGTAGCCCAGGGAGTGCTGAAACGGAATTCCAAGGCTCGAAAAATGTTTCAGCCAAACGCGGTTCTCGCGCAGTGTGGTGGAAGCGGCAAGGACTCTGCCGATTTGCTCCGGAGGAGGAGCGAAATGGAAGTCCATTGGCATTAGATCTTAAAAAACCACAGCCAAAAATATTGTTCCCCGGCACCGTGGCTGTAGCGGGGTTCAAAGCCGCAACGATCAGCCATCTCTTTTGCCTCTTCATCGCTGTAGCTTGCACCAACCCAGGTGTCATCCGGATTGGTATCGCAGCCTGTGTAGCCTTGCACTTGAAATTTGAAGAGCGCGCCGGGGCGAAGCAGGCGGCTCACTTCCTTTACATAGGTTTCGATCACTTCCTTTGAGGGGATGTGCTGGAAAACTATAGTCGAGAAGGCGAAGTCGTAGCCGATATCGGGCAGAATCTGCAAGTCGGTGCCATTGTTGCAGAACACATAAGCGTTGGGGTTGTTGTGGAGACCCTGTTTTGCCTGAGCAATCATTTCTTCTGAAATGTCGACGGCGTAGACTTCCCCGAAAAGGTTGGCGAGGGCGCGGGTGACGCGGCCGGCTCCACAGCCGATTTCGAGAACGCGCATCTGCCTGGGATCTCTTCCCTGGCAAATGTTGGTCATGTCGGTGCGGATCTCTTCGCTTACGGTCTGTTCGCCGGAAGCGTAGAACTCTTCATCGGACCATTCGGTCTGGGCGGTCTGTACGTAATGTTTGGCGTTTTCGCGAGCGCGGGCGTCCCAGTCCTCACGCATTTTCACCAATTGCTGTTCAAGGTCCATCAAATCTCTTATTTTAGTAGGGTGCTTCCAATTTTCCTACTCTTCGCGCTCGCTTCCGACACCATTGACGCTTTCGGACAGAAATGGCGGGTACCGAACGCCGCAGAGTGGGTCTACCGTGATGGTACCTTGACTATGCTGGCGGCCCGTCCGCAGGAGGCAAATCCAAGATACCCAATCCAGTATGCCTTACTCGAGGGGCAAGAATTTAAGTCCTTCACCTTAGAGTGTGAAGTGATGCGCGATATGGGGAGCCTCATTCTTGTTTACAACTGGAAGGATTCGTCTCACTTCAACTACGCTCACTTGAGTGTGGATTCGCCCGAGAAGCAGATCGTCCACAACGGCATCTTCCATGTCTATGGTTCGGACAGATCGCGGATCTCGAAGGGGATTGGGGCGGGAAGCCTGCCTACGACGGCTTGGACGAAGGTGAAGATGGTCTATGACGCGAATACGGGGCGGATTGTGGTGGACGTGGGAGGCCAGAAATTCCCGTCGCTCGATGCGGTGGATGTTTCGCTGAACTCCGGGAAGATTGGTTTGGGCTCGTTTTTTGAGACGGCCCAGTTTCGCAACCTGAAAGTTACTCCCGCCGGAAATTGACTTCGATTGTGGCCTTGACGGGCACCGGTGTGCCGTCCTTTTTGCCGGGCTCAAAACGCCACTTCTCGACAGCACTCATTGCCTGGACATCAAGATCCTGATCGAGAGTGCGGATTACCTTCATATCCCGGGCCAAGCCGTCGGTATCAATTCGTACGCTCAGGACAACGGTACCTGAGGCTTTGCGGTCTCGAGCACCATCGGTGTATTGCGGCTCCACTTTTAAAATCACCTTGGGGGCGACATCGTAGTTCTTATCCTGTGCAACCGCGATCGATGAAAGGAGCGCGCAGAAGCTTAGGGTAGCGATTGTCGCCGTGAGCCAGTTGGCTCGGCGGCGGGGGGCGTTTGTGTTTAACAAGTGTTTCATTCTTTGCTCCAAGTGGCCGCGCCCACTGCCGGCCATAGCTGGCTGCAGTGTGGACTTCGCGGCGAACTCGTAAATTGTCTCTGCGTACTCAAAAGGGTTGGATAGGGTTTCCAGAACCTGGTCGTCGGCAGCCCACTCGCGCTCGCGGCGCATTCGGTAGAGAGCGAGCCAGGCAAAGGGTTGCCACCAGAGGGCGGCGACGGCTAACGAAGCAAGAAGGTCCCAAAGGACGTCGTAACGGTTGAGATGGGCTTGCTCGTGCCGCAAGACCAACGTGAGGCGCGACTCGGACCAGGACTTCGCATCAAGGGGAAGCAGGATGCCTTGTGCACAAGCGACGGGAGAGCTGATCTCATCGCTATAGCGGATCTGACCCTCCTTTCTAGCGCGGCACCAGACTTGCCAGGCGGCGAAGTGGCGGAAAAGGAAATAGGCGGCGATGGGCCAGAAGAGATTTGGGAAGCTCCAGGTGGGCATGGCAGCACGGGCGATGGCGGGCGTGGAAATACTGACCAGAGCGAAACCAGGGAGTTGCGCGTAGGGTAGAAGGAGCAAGGTGAAAAGGTAAAGGGCCCAAATCTGGAAGCGCTCGGCAGCGCTGAGTTTGCGGATCGCGCGGAGTGCGATCCAGACAGCGGCACCGAGAATCGCTCCTTTGACCCAGATCATTTCTTGGCTGCTTTCTTTGCGGCCTCGATCATCTCGGCAATGCGGTCAAGTTCAGCGAGGCTTGGCTTGGACTGGTCGAGCAGGGCAGCCATTGCCTTCTCGGCGGAATCGTTGTAGAAGGTCGCAAGCAGGCTTTTGATGCCGGCCTTAGCGGCGCGGTCCTTACTTTGAGCGGCTTCGTATTCATAGCGACCGGCGACGAGTTTGGCTTTGACGTGCCCTTTCCCGGTGAGGATACGAAGCAGGGTACGAACGGTGCTGTAGCTGGGCTGGTCTGGCAGAGCTTCAAGAACATCCTGGGCAGTGGACTTGCCTCGACGGAGTAGAATCTCGATCAGTTGCCGTTCGCGACGGCTGAATTCCTTCATGCTAAAAAATTAGCACAGGTGTTAACAAATTAACAGCCCTAAGTTCGAAAAAGTACGCTCTCGTTGTTGAAGCTGCGGACGGCGAAGACGAAGCAGATGGCGGCGTAGACGATGTTTGAGGCGTTGGTGATGACAAAAGACAGCATGGGGACGTCGCCCTGGAGGATCGCTTTGAGGAGCTGGCTCGAATTGAAGATCGGGATCAGGCTCAGGACCGGGGTGAGCTCCATGCCGGGGAGGCCACCGAGGAGCGAGGGAAAAATCACCAGCATGATGAGCGGGGTAAGGTAGCTCTGGGCTTCTTTGAAGCTGCGGGCCATCAATGAAATCGCGAGCATCAGTGCACCTGCCATCACGGCGACGGGGAGCAGGGTGAGGAGCATGAGGCCAATGGTCTGCGGGTCTGTGGGTACGTTACCGATTATCTTCTCCATGCCTTTCATTTCGATACCGCCACCTTTGAGGCTAAAGAAAAGGCTGCCTGTTGTTAGTAGAGCGGTGGCGTAGATGGCGGCTACGCAGGCGAGAATTTTCCCCAAAACAATATCTGTGCGACGGGCAGGGCTGGCGATCAGCGCTTCGAGGGTCTTGCGCTCTTTCTCCCCGGCGGCCATATCGATCGAGGGGTACATACCGCCCGAGAACATAAGCAGGATCACGATGTAGCCGAGCATGCTGCCGAGGAGGAAGCCTCCCATCTTTCTTTCGCTTGCTACGTTTTCTCGTTTGACCGTGAAGGGTTTGAGCACGCTTGCGTCGAGCTTGGCGGTTTTCAGTTTTTCAAGTACCAACAGGTCACGGTATTCGTTGAGGGCGGTGCGGAGTTTGTCGGCGGCGAGGCCGCTCGATTGGCGCGTGCCTTCGGCGTAGACGCTGACGATTTTGCCGTCGGGGGAGACGGTAAGGCCGGTGGCGGCGGTTTTGTTTTCAACTGCCGTTGCGACGTTGTCGACTTCGATGATCTTGAGGCCGCTGCGTCTGATGGCGGGGCTGAAGGCATCGGGGAGTGCGCCTTTGATTAAGGCGACGGTAGTAGCTTCGGTGGCGGCCTTCTTTTCGGCATCGCCCATGAAGCGGCCCATGACTCCGAAGACGAGAGGGAAGACAATGACCGGAAGGATGACCATGCTGAGGAGGGTGCGGCGATCTCTTAGGAGGTCGATGATTTCTTTATTGAGGACAGTGAAAATTACGCTGGGGTTCATGCGGCGCTCTGGAGTTCGAGGAGTTCGAGGAAGATTTCGCGGAGGCGTTGTTTGCCGGTGGCGGCACGAAGTTCGTCCATGGTGCCGGAGATCTTGAGCTGGCCGTGATTGATGACGGCGATACGGTCGCAGAGGTATTCTGCTTCTTCCATGATGTGGGTGGAGTAGATGATGCATTTGCCCATGCTTGTGGCCTCGAGGATGCTGGCTTCGATGACACGAGCGGTGGGG